>DASXQB010000228.1:0-5536 GCA_036493295.1 Polyangia bacterium
CAGAGCGCGATGACGCGTTCACGGCTGTCCTTGTATCGTACGTGCAACGCCCGGTTGCGATCGACGGTGACCCGACCTTCGAAAGTTTCGGCGAAACGCACGCGCTGCTGGTTGTCCGAATCTTCATCGGTGGCGCTGGCCAGCGCCGCCAGCAACACCACGGCCGCCACCACGCCGACGATCGCCGCGCCGCTGCCGCCGCCGCCGCCACCATGATGAATGGCGGGCGCGTGTCCATGTCCGGCCGACGCGAATGTCGCTCCGCCGCCTGATGAGCCGCGCCAACCCTGACCGCCGGCGACGGGCCGAGCGACCGGGGCGCCATGAACCGCAGGGGCGGGCCGCCACCCTTGCGCCCCGGTCACCCGGGCGGGCTGGGGGCGTGCCCGGAACACGCGACCGCTTGGTCCGGGAACGAAGGGCACTGGCAGATCGACGATGACGTCAGGGCCGACATAGCCGCCGCTGTCTGCGACGGGCGCGGCGACTGCGGATTCAACAGCCGCACCGTTCCCATCGCTCATCGACGGCGGCGCGAACGGGATCACCCGCACGTCGGTGCCTCGTTCGGCCGGCGGCAGCATCGCTTGCCGTTGCACTTCGGCCAGGGGCACCCGAAAACGCACCGCCGTGCCGCACCCGCTGGCCGTCACGACCAGCGTCACCCAGAACAGCCGCTGCATCATGCCGGCCCTGGGGTTCAAGAGCGATGCCAGCCGCAAAGGTTCGGCGTAGCGCCGTGCCGCCGACTTAACAGAGGCTGTGCATGATCGTCGTCACGCCGAGGCCCAGATCGTGTGCGCGACAGTCACACCGACTGTGCCTCGCGACGACGAAATTCGCCTGCGGCTACATGCCGCTGGCTTTGTAGCCGCGCCACAGCCAGGTCAGGCCTTCGGGCAGGATTTGGTGCCAGGCGCCACCGTCGACGTGGCCGGCGTTGATGGCATGGTCGTAGTGATAGTGATAGCCGCGCTTGGCGAATGAAGCGGCCATTCTTTGATTCGCTAGATCAAAATCGCGGTGGCTGCTGGGGCCATCGCCCGCTTGCAGATCCTGCGACCCCGACTCGTGCCAGATGCGGATCGGCTTGTTGTTGACGGTGTTCCACTGGCAGCCGGGAGCCGCGGTACACGTCGCCTCGGTCAGCGGCTTGTCGCAGGTGCCGGGGTTGCTGCTGCCCTTGGCAAAGTCGGTGGCGCTCTCGCAGTGGGCGACGATCTGGCCGTTGGGGCCGGCCGCAACGTATGGGTCATAGTCGTGATAGCTCCAGCAACCGTGTGGGAACGGCGAGCTGGACGGCACCTGATCAACGTACGTGCCGGAGAAGGTGATCACGCGGCGGAACAGATCCGGGTGCCACCACGCCATCGAGAACGACGCCGCGCCGCCGGAGCTGCCGCCCATGGTGCCGCGGCCTTCCGGATCGTGCGTGAAGGTCACCTTCTGGTTGGGCATGCGCGTGGCAGTTTCCATTTCCACGCGCGGCAGAACCTCGGTGTCGATGTACTGGGCGTAAAGGCCCGAGACCGTGTCGTACTCCAGGCCGCGCTCGCTGCCGACCGAGTCGCCGCCGCCGTTGCCGACGAACACGCCCACGATGGGCGGCACGCTGCCTTTGCTGATCAGGTTGTCGAGCACCTTCGGCACATCGCTGTCGAAGCCGTAAAAGTCCGTGCCGTCCTGGAACACCATCACCGCGGCCGGCGTTCCCATCTTGTATTGCATCGGCACATAGACGCCGACCTTGCGGGTGATGGCCTTGGGGTAAATCGTCCCCGGCGCCATCGTGAAGCTGAAGTTGGTGCCGTGCGGGACGCTGCTGTTGTTGAATTCGGGCGCGGTCTTGCAGGGACAGTTTATCGTGCGCATGCCGTCGCCGTCGGTGCCGGGATCGCCCGCGCTGGAGGTGTAGCCACCGTCGCCCGCGGGTGGCGGGGCGGTCTCGGTGGCACCGGTGTCGATGGTGCCGCCACCGTCGGTCGGGGCGACGGAGCCGCCGCTGCCGGTGCCGGTCGCGCCGCCGTTGCCGCTGCCTCCGGAGCCGCCGCTCACCTGGCCGCCGCCGCTGCCGCTGGCGTTGCTGCCACCGGTGCCGGTCGCTGCCCCTCCGACGGCGCCGCTGCCACAGCCAGCCCCGACCAGCGCGCAAAGGGCCAAGGTTCCGGCACCAAACCAACGTGTCATGGGAATCTCCTTACTTCAGAGCGATGGACAGCAACCGCGACAACGCCGTCTCCCAGACCCCTTCACGAACTCGATTCCGTGGTGCGCCCGCACCCCCGACGCACCCGCCAGACTCCAGGCTGTGGCCGACTGTCTTGGCGGCCACACGTGATCGGTATTTTTTCGCCGGGCGCGCCGATCAAAAATTCGTTACGAAACTTAGGAATTCTGAAGGCGCCGGCCGCGCGGAACAGCGAAGTAAATCGCTAGAATAATTGGGCCTTGGCGGACCTGTCAACAGAAGTTGTCGGTAGCCGGACCAATTGGCGCGCCAGGATCGTGGCGCGCGATCAGGTCGTTGCGTAAGCCTGCGCCGCCGCTTCCAAAGCAGCGCCGCGAACCAGCGCCAGGCCGTCCGCCGAGAGGATGGTCTCCAGCGCCGCCAGCAGCAGCGTCACATTGCGGCGCGAGCTGGACGCGCCCATCAGGCCGATGCGCCAGGCCTTGCCCTTGAATGGACCGAGGCCGCCGCCGATCTCGATGCCGTAGTCACTCAGCAAGCGGCCCCGGACGTGCCCGTCGTCGATCCCTGGTGGAATGTGGACGGCGTTCAAGCTGGCCAGGCTGCGTTCGGGGACATAGCGCAGGCCCATCGCTTCCAGGCCAGCGCGCAAGGCCAGGTGGTTCTGGCGATGGCGGGCGATGCGCAAGGGAAGGCCCTCTTCCATCACGCAGCGGAGCGCTTCGCGCAAGGCGTACGTCATGTTGACGGGCGCGGTGTGGTGGTAGGCGCGATCAGCGCTCCAGTAATTGCGAATCAGCGACATGTCCAGATACCAGCTGCGCACCTTGGTCTTGCGGCGGTCCATCGCCTCCAGCGCGGCGGCGCTGAACGTCACCGGCGCCAGGCCGGGCGGACAGGACAGGCATTTTTGCGTGCCGCTGTAACAAGCGTCGATGCGCCAGTCGTCGACGCGCAGCTCGTGCCCGGCGAGCGAGGTGACGGCGTCGACGATCAGCAATGCGCCGGCGTCGTGCACCAGGCGCGAGATCTCTTCCAGCGGCTGGTGCGCGCCGGTCGACGTTTCGGCGTGGACGATGCCAACCACCTTGGTGCGCGGGTGGGCTTTCAACATCGCTTCGACCGCGGCGGGATCGACGGTGGAACCCCAGGCGGCGTTCAGCACGCGCACCACCGCACCGTGGCGTTCCGCCATGTCGGCCATGCGCGCGCCGAACGCGCCGGCCACGCAGATGATCGCTTCGTCGTCGGGTTCGATCAGGTTGGCCACGCAGGCTTCCATGCCGGCGCTGCCCGTGCCTGACACCGCCAGCGTCAGGCGGTTCTGCGTGGCGAACACCTGCTGCAACAGCGCGCGTGTCTCGTCCATGATGGCCAGGTATTCGGGATCAAGGTGACCCAGCGTCGGGCTGGCCAGCGCTGCCAGCACCCGTGCCGGCACGCCGCTGGGACCCGGTCCAAGAAGGATGCGTTCGGATGGCCAGGAGGGGGCGGTGGTCATGGTGACCGTCACTTTACACATTCGCTGCGTCGCCCGCGTAGCATCACAGTGACATGCGCTGGCGGCGCGGCGGCACGGCAGGCGGCCAGGCGCAGATCTTTTTCGCCGCTGGCGCGTCGGATCGCCTGAGCCTGGGTGTTCGCCCAGCGCCAAGGAGGATGACCATGGTGCGCGCATGTCTCAGGAATGCTTTTCTGGTCGCCGTCGCCGTCGCGGCGGCCACATCGCCGACCCCCGACGCGAAAGCGGCGTCGACCGCAGCGCCAGCGACGGCGGCGTTTTCGCCGGCCAAGGTGCTGGCGCAACTGGGCCGCACCGGCCCCGTCTCCATCGGTGGGGCCTTCAACCAGGACGCGCCGCCGGAGAACGACCGCAGCCTGGCGCCGTATTTGACCATCATCGGCGAAGGACACGACCGTCATGAACTGGTGCCGCTGAAGGCGACGTCGGCCAGCGTGGACATTGCCGGCGTGATCGCCCACGTCAAGGTCACGCAGCAATTTCAGAACACCGGCCGTGCGCCCATCGAAGCGGTGTACGTCTTTCCGGCGTCGACGCGGGCGGCGGTGCACGCCGTGCGCATGACCATCGGCACGCGCACCATCGAAGCGCACATCGATCGCCGCCAGGCCGCCCGCGACACCTACGAGGCGGCGCGCAGCGAGGGCAAGCGCGCTGCGCTGCTGGAGCAAGAGCGCACCAACGTCTTCACCATGAACGTCGCCAACATCATGCCGGGCGATCAGATCGGCGTGGCTCTGGATTATTCAGAGATGCTGGTGCCGGAGGATACCGTGTACGAGCTGGTGTACCCGACGGTGGTGGGCCCGCGCTATACCGGCGGCGCCGATCCGGTGAAAGACCGCTGGATGGCCAACCCGCACCTGCCCGCCGGTACGCCGGAACCGTACGCCTTCGACGTTCGCGTGCATCTGGAGACGGCGATTCCGATTCGCGACCTGTCGTCGCCGTCGCACGCCATCGCCGTCGATTACGCCAGCGCCTCGCGCGCCGACGTGCGGCTGGCGGCGCCGGGCGGCGGCAACCGCGATTTTGTCCTGCGCTATCGATTGGCCGGCGACAAGATCCAGACCGGCGTCTTGTTGTGGGAAGGCGAGGGCGGTGGCGGGCGGCGCGAGAACTTCTTCGCCATGATGATGGAGCCACCGCAGCGGCCCACCGACGCGGAGATCCCGCCGCGCGAGTACATCTTCCTGCTGGACGTGTCGGGTTCGATGCACGGCTTCCCGCTGGACACGGCGAAAGAGCTGATGCGCATGCTGCTGGGGCGGCTGCGCTCGACGGACTATTTCGACGTGGCGCTGTTCTCCGGCGCGGCCCAGGTGCTGAGCCCGGACGGGTCGATGGCCGCGACCAAAGACAATGTCGCCCGCGCTATCGAGAACATCAACGGGCAAAGCGGCGGCGGCGGCACCGAGCTGATGGGCGGCCTGGAGATGAGCTATCGCATCCCCAAGCACAGCGCGCGGATGGCCCGCACGGTGGTGGTCATCACCGACGGCTACGTCGGCGTCGAGGCGCAGGCCTTCCGCTTCATCCGCGAGCGTCTGTCCGAAGCCAACCTGTTCGCGTTCGGCATCGGCACCGGCGTCAACCGCGCGCTGATCGAAGGCATGGCCCGCGCCGGCCAAGGTCAGCCGTTCGTGGTGATCCGTCCGGAAAAAGCCAGCGAGGCGGCCGACAAGCTGCGCGCGTACATCGAGCAGCCGGTGCTGACGCACGTGAAGGTTTCGTTCGCCGGCTTCGACGCCTATGACGTGTCACCGCAGCAGCTGCCCGACCTGATGGCGCGCCGGCCGCTGGTGCTGTTCGGCAAATACCGCGGC
>DASXQB010000229.1:0-18621 GCA_036493295.1 Polyangia bacterium
CGTGCCCCCCAGCCGCGCGTCGGTTGAGCGCGTCGCCCGCATAGCCGCCGGCGATGACGCCGCCCGCGCCGCACACCAAGCCGACGATGGCCATGAAGATGCTGCCGACCAGCACGGTGAAATGGCGTTCTTCGATGATGATCCAGCGCGCCCAGAAGATGAGGGCGCTGGCCCCGAACGTGGCCAGGATGCCCCCCAGCAGCGCGAAGATGTACGTCGGCGACAGCAGATACGCGCGCGCCGGCAGCGTGCCAGGGCGGGGCAGGCGATCGGGCGCGGCGATGAAGGCGGCGCCCAGGGCCAGCAAGATCGACGGGCCGCCGGCGATCCAGAACACCGCCCGCCAGCCCAGCATCGGCGCCAGCACGGCGCCCAGCACCAAGCCGCTGGTACCGCCCAAAGCCATCCCGACGTTGTAGATGCCCAGCGCGCGCCCGCGTTTTTCCGGCGTGGCGTCGGCGCACAGAAGCGTGTTGGCGCTGGGTCCGTAGGCACCTTCGCCGACGCCGACCAGGCCGCGAAAGAAAAGCAGCATCGGCAGCGATGTCGAAAGCGCCGACCCGATGGTGGCGATGCTCCACACGACGATGCCGCCGAAGATCACCTTGCGCGGGCCGATGCGATCGGCGATCGGCCCCGACGCCAGCGACGAGACGGCGAAGACCAACAGATTGACCGTGGCCAGCGCGCCCAGCTCGGCCTTGGTCATGTGAAAGTCGGCGCCGATGAGCGGCGTCATCCCGTACACCACCTGCCGGTCGAGGTAGTTGAAGAAATTGATCAGCGTCAGCAGCGGCAGCGGGGCAATGCCGCGGGGTCGGGCAGGGACGGGCGCGGGCGATGCCGATCCGGGCGCGGCGTGAGCAACGCTCACCGCAGGCTTTCCAGACAGGCCAGGGCCTCCGGCTTCGACCAGTCGCGCTTGTTGATGAAGTAGTGGCGAACTTTTCCGCTGGCGTCGATCAAATAAGTCTCCGGATATTTCTCGGTCCCATATTTCTTCGGGACGTCTTTGCTGAGGTCTAGCAGGACGCCCATCTTGGTGCCGGCGGTGAAAAATCGGCGGATGGGATCCCAGCCGTCGTCGACGCTGACCGCCATCATGCGGATGTCGGTGTTCTCGATGGTGCGGGCCAGCTCTTCCATCGACGGCATCTCTTCGATGCAGGGCGGGCACCAGGTGGCCCAGAAATTCACCAGCACCGGGTGGCCGCGCTGCGAGCGCAGCGAGACCATCTTGCCGCTGGCGTCGGGCAATTCGAAGTCGGGCGCCTCGCGGTTGAGCAGCGCCACCGGCACCGGGTCGGGGTTCAAGCCCCGGCAGGCGTTGGCGCGGGTGCGTTCCAGGCTTTCGTGAGCGCCGGCCAGAAACCGGGTGGTCACGTAAGCCAGCGCCAAAACCGTCAGCGCGAGCGCCGCCGTCGAACCGTTGCGCGTCTTCATGGTGCTGCTTAGGGATCTGTCTAACACGGCGATGGCCGCCCCGGCACGTTAGAGCGTCAGGCCGACCACGCCGGCGATGGCGCGCACGGACGTCATCAGGGCGGCGAATCCCTCCGGCGTCAGCGACTGCGGCCCGTCGGACAGCGCCTTGTCGGGCTGCGGGTGGACCTCGACCATCAGGCCGTCGGCGCCCAGAGCCACGGCGGCGCGGGCCAGCGCGGGCACCGACGCGCGATCGCCGGTGCCGTGCGACGGGTCGATGATGATCGGCAGGTGGGTGAGACGTTTGATGAGCGGGATCGAGCCGAGATCGAGGGTGTTGCGGGTCATCGTCTCGAAGGTGCGGATGCCGCGCTCGCAGAGAATGACGTCATAGTTGCCTTGCTTGAGGATGTACTCCGCCGCCATCAGGAACTCCTGGATGGTCGCCGAGAGCCCGCGCTTGAGCATCACCGCCTTGCGCACGCCGCCGACCGCTTCCAGCAGCGAAAAGTTCTGCATGTTGCGGGCGCCGATCTGCAGGACGTCGGCGTAGCGAGCGACCAGCTCGACGTCGCGGGTGTCCATCACCTCGGTGACGATGGGCAGGCCGGTGGCGGCGCGCGCCTCGGCCAGGATCTTCAGGCCGTCTTCTTTCATGCCTTGAAAGGCATACGGCGAGGTGCGCGGCTTGAAGGCGCCGCCGCGCAGAAAACGCGCGCCGGACGCTTTGACAGCCGCTGCGGCGGTCATCAGTTGCTCGCGGCTTTCGACGGCGCAGGGGCCGGCGATGACGCCGAAGTGGCCGCCGCCGAACTGGCCGGCGCCGATCTTGACGGCGGTGTCGTTCGGTTTGACCTCGCGGGAGACCAGCTTCCACGGCTTCGAGACCGCCACCGCCTCGGCGACGCCCGGCAGAACATTGAAGAGGCCGGGGTCCAGCGGCCCTTGATTGCCGGTGATTCCGATGGCCAGCCGGGTGGAGCCCGGGATCTCGTTGGGCGAGAACCCGAGCTCGCGAATCTTCGCTTCCACCCCGGCCACGTCCGCCTGGGACGCGTCGGCCCGCATGACGATCAGCATGGTCGTGCATTTTCGCCGAAAACGGGCCGGGCGCCTATTTTCACTGATTCGTCTTGATCAGCGCGCCACGATGCCCGCCGAGCCGACCGGCAAGGCGGCCGCCGACGACGGCGTGTAGTCGCCGCTGCCGACGCGGCCGAGCTCGCCGTTCGCTTGAACCTGGAAGATGCCGATGGCGGGCACGCCGGCGTTCAGCACGTACAGGAACTTGCCGTCCGCCGAGAAGAACTCGTCGGTGGGTCCCAAGATCGTCACGCCGCCGTCGGTGGGAACGGTCTTGCCCGTGCTGGCCACCACCGCGTTCGCCACCGCGCCGATGTTGCTAAGGCTGCCGTCGCTGGCGACGGTGACGCCGCTGACGTCCGGACCGCGCGCGTTGGCCACGTAGGCCCAGTTCGACGACACCGCCACCCAGCAGGGCGCGGGATCAGTGGCCAAAAATTGCTTGCCGGCCACCGGGGCGATCACGCCGCCCGCGTACGTATAAGACGCCACGCCGGTCAAACCCGCCTCCGAAACGATCACGTGATCGCCCAGAAATTCGAACCCGAACGGCGTCACCGCGGGCGCCGCGCCGGCGTCGCCCGTCGTGCCGGCATCCGTGGCGGCGACCGCGCCCGCCGGATCGTAAGAGCCCATCTTGGTGGCGACGCCGTTGCTGTCGACGGCGAAGGTGTCGATCTTGCCGGCGCCCATCACCGCGCCGTTGGCGCCCGATTGTTTCTCGGTCACCAGCAGCCACTTGCCGTCGGGGGTGAATTCGATCTGCGCGGGATCCACGCCTTGCGTAGAGCTACTGAGCGGTAGCGCCGAGCCGCTGATGAACGCCGCGGTCAGGGTGGCGCCAGAGGCGGTCAACTTCCAGCCGGCGATCATCGACGGCATGGTCCCGGTGCCTTCGTACAGCACGTAGATCAAATCGCCGTGGAACGTGATGCTCTTCGGTCCCAACAGCGACGTGCCGGCGGCGCCGGCGCTGGCGGCGGGGACATTGACCGCGGTGGCCAGCGAGCCGTCCGCACTCACCGGCAATACCGAGACGCTGTTGTCTCCAGCGTTGACGGCCAGCAGGCGATTGTTGGCGAGATCAAAAGCCAGCGCGCCCTGCTCGCCGAGGCCCGCGCCCGAGCCTTTCCCGCCGGTGGCAAACGCAGCGGCCATCGGCGTCAGTGTCCCATCGGTGGCGCGGCGAAAACCCAGGATCGCGTTGCCAGCAGCGTCGTTGGACATGGTGTAGACCGCTGGGGCGGTGCCGGCGGTGTTCGCGTCGGTTGCAGCGCCAGCGTCGGTGTTGCCTCCGCCGCCGTCCGTTGCCGGGCTGCCGCCGCTGCCCTGCTCGGCGCCACCGCTACCCGTGGTGCCTCCGCCACCGTCGGTTCCGCTGGCGCTGCCACCGGTGCCGCTGCTGCCACCGGTGCCGCTGGCGGCTTTTCCGTTGTCATTGCTGCTGCACGCTGCCAAGGCGCCCGCCAGAGGGACCGCCAACCAAAGACTGATCACCGTTCGTCGCATCGTCTGCCTCCCATGAATGCTTCCGGGTGCAGCACGCACGAACCATTCGCGCCGTCGCACGCGCCCGAGAAAGCGTTGTTGCTTTCTTACGGCTGCGGAGGCGCACCGTTTCGTTTGCCGCTCGCCGTAACCGTTCAGCGACGGTCGACGTAAGAGGGGCAGGGCGAGGTGTGGCTTAGCGGACTTCGGGAGATCGCTTCTCGAACTTGTCGAGGCTGAGCGCGCGGGAGAGCAACCCCCTCGCCGCGCGCTCACCACCGTCGGCGGCGTGCCGCCGTTACGTCTTGCGCTTCGCGACGGCTACCTTCTTGCCGCCGCCTTCCTTCTTGGCCAGCTCCGCGTCGATGATCTTCTTGAATGTGTCGATCGGATAGGCGCCGGCGATCTTGCGGCCGTTGATGAACACGGCCGGCGTGCCGTTGACGCCGACGGCGCTGCCTTCCTTGGTGTCGGATTCGATCTGGCTCTTGTACTTCTGCGCGTCGAGGTCAGCCTTGAACTTGCCCATGTTGAGCCCGATCTCCTGGGCGTACTTCTCCAGGCTCGGCCGATCCAGGCTCTGCTGGTTGGCGAACAGCTTGTCGTGCATCTCCCAGAACTTTCCCTGGGCGCCGGCGGCCATCGCGGCTTCCGCGGCCGGTTCGGCGTTGTTGTGGAAGGGGAGCGGATAGTTCTTCCACACCTGGCGCACCTTGCCGCCATAGTCCTTCTCGATCTGGGTCAGCGTCGGTTCCACCCGTGAACAGAACGGGCATTGGAAGTCCGAGAAGATGACCATCGTCAGCGGCGCGTCCTTCGGTCCTTTCGCCGGCGCCGAGCCCGGGTCGACCTTGTACACGGTGGTGTCGTCCTCCGGACCTTTCTCCGCCGCCTGCGCCGGAGCGGCCGCCACCTCGGCCTTGGCGTCTTTCATGATCACGTCATACACCTTGGTCTTCGGCGTGCCTTTGGCAACCAACGCCTCGGCGGTTTTCAGCTCGTCGTCGATCTTCGACTTGAACATCTCGTACGGCTGCGCGCCCGACAGGAACTTGCCGTTGACGAAGAAGGCCGGCGTGCCGCGCGCGCCGATCTTGTTGCCGGCGGCAGAGTCGGCTTCGATCTCCGCCTTGCCCTTCTGGCTGTCCAGCGCGGCCTTGAACTTGGCCATGTTCAGACCCAGCTCCTGCGCGTACTTCTCGTAGGTCGGGCGATCCATGGTCTGCTGGTTGGCGAAGATCTTGTCGTGCATCTCCCAGTATTTGCCCTGGTCGCCAGCGGCGCGGGCGGCGATGGCGGCGGGCAGAGCGTTGGGGTGGAACGGCAGCGGCAGATCACGCCACACCACGCGCACCTTACCTTTGTAGTCGTCCATCACCTTGGCCAGCGTCGGCTCGACCCGGCTGCAGAACGGGCACTGGTAGTCCGAGAACTGCACGATGGTCACCAGCGCGTCCTTGGCTCCCTTCATCGGCGCGCCCTTGATGTCGGCGCGATAGACGGCCGACTGATCGGCTTCGCCCGGGCGCTGCTGTGGCGCCGGCGCGGCGGCCTTGGTCAGCCCGTCCTTGGTCAACTCGGCGTAGAGGCGGTTGCGCGGGGTGCCGCTCTTCAGCTTCTCGTCGGCCTTCTTGAGCTCGTCGTTGATCACCTGCTTGAAGTTCTCCAGCGGCTGCGCGCCGCGGAAGTTGTGCCCGTTGATGAAGAAGTTCGGCGTGCCGCGCGCGCCGAAGGCGGCGGCGTCGTCCATGTCCTTCTTGATGCGGTCCTTGCCCTTCTCGCTGTCCAGGGCGGCCTTGAACTTGCCCATGTTCAGGCCCAGTTCCTGGGCGTACTTCTCGAGATTGGGGCGGTCCAGGTTCTGCTGGTTGGCGAACAGCTTGTCGTGCATCTCCCAGAACTTGCCCTGGTCGCGGGCGGCCTCGGCGGCCAGCGACGCGATCATGGCGTTGTTGTGGAAGGGCAGCGGGTTGTGGCGGAAGGCGATCTCCACGTCGTCGCCATAGTCCTTCTCGACCTGGGCCAGCGTCGGGGACACGCGGCCGCAGAAAGGGCACTGGAACTCGGAGAACTCGACGATGGTGACCTTGGGGTTCTTACCGCCACGAACCGGGGCGTCACCGACCGCGACCTTGTAGATCTCGCTGCCGGCGGCGGGCGCCTTGGCGGGCGTGGGCGGCGCGCCGGGGGCGGCGGCCGACGCGCTGGCCTTCGCGCTCTGCATGAACGTGGCGTACAGCTGGCCGACCGGCGTGCCCTTGGCGAGGATCTTGTCGGCGCGAGAGATCTCGTCGTCGATGACCTTCTTGAACTCTTCGTATGGCTGCGCGCCCTGGATGTTGCGGCCGTTGAGATAGAAGTTCGGCGTTCCCTGCACGCCGATCTGTGTGGCCAGCGCCATGTCTGCGTCGATGCGGCTCTTGTACTGGTTGGTGTCCAGCGCGGTCTTGAACTTGCCCATGTCCAGGCCCAGTTCCTGCGCGTACTTCTCCAGATCCGGGCGCTTGATGTTCTGCTGGTTGGCGAACAGCTTGTCGTGCATCTCCCAGAACTTGCCCTGGGCTTCGGCGGCCAGCGCCGCCTCCGACGCCAGCGGCGCGTCCTGGTGGAACGGCAGCGGGTTGTGGCGGAAGTACATCCGCACCTGGGTCGGGTACTCCTTCATGATCTTGTCCAGCGTCGGCTCGACCCGCGAGCAGAACGGACACTGAAAGTCGGAGAAGGCGACGATGTTCACCTTCGCCGTGGCCGGCCCGCGCCCCGGGCCTTCCAGCGGGACGCGCAGGCGTTCGACGCCTTCGGCGGCCTTGTCGGCGGCGACGGGTCCGGACTTGCCGTTGCCGTTGTCGGCGGCTTCTTTTTTGTCTTCCTTGTCGCTGGCGCTACCACCGACCACGGTTTTTAACCCGTAGCCGCCGGCTAGCCCCAGGACCACCAGAACGACTGCTGTACCTTTGCTCATGACGCTCTCCTGATTCGGTGACGATGAAATCCGGCCCGGCGGCGCGAGCAGAGCTCGACGCGGAAGCCGCGCACGGACGAAACGGTTGCTTGCTTGATGGCTTGGAAACGAACCCGGACCGATCAGGCCCGAGGCGGTCGTTCCAGGCGCGGCAGCAACGCCGAGCGGGGACTGGACTGGTCCGAATAGACGGCTCGCCACGCCGGCTGGCGCGGAAAATCAGGCAAGGCAAACAAGGCCAGCGGTTGACTCGACGGAGGCGACCCGGTCGTCCCCGACGGCGCGGGCAAACCCGAGCAAACCGTCAGTCGCGATTTAGGCGATCCATCCGGGCGCAGCGGGGCCAGCGATCCAGCGGGCGCTTCGCTTTCCGGCAGGCGCGAGGCGCGATACGAAGCATCGGTGACTGTCACGCCGGCGCACTCGCCGACCAGCGCTTGCAGCACCGGCGTCACCACCGGCAACCGGCAGTCGATGGCGGCGGGCGTGGCGTACCGAACCGGTTCGACGGCCTCACCGACAGCCACGTCCATGCTCGCACCGTCGTCGTCGATGTCGGTGTTCGCGGCGCCGTCTTGATCGGCCGCGCACGTGCCGGCGGCCAGCGCTGGCAGCGCCGGCGGCAGCGAGGCGATCACGGACAGAACAAGGCCCAGCATGGAGAGAGGCGAAACGAAGGGTAGCTTACGGTCAACGGTGGTTCAAGGCCGGGCATTCCTGTTGGCCCGTCCGGGGATTTGCCGGGGATTGCGGCGCCTCTCACCGCCGCCGGTCGCCGACCAGATCTTCCGCGCGTTCGCCCACCGCCAGCTTGCTTTGCTCGGCCGCCGCGGTCAGTTGCCTGGCCTTCTCCGTCGCCGCCAGGGCCACCGCACTTTGCATCATGGCCTGCATCTGCGGCGCCGGCGCCGCGCCGAAACCGCCCGACAGATCGATCGGCACCGGGAAGACGATCGTCGACGACGCCTCGCCCGCCACCTCGACCAGCGTCTGGTAAAGCCGGAGCTGCAGCGCGCCAGGGTGGCCGGCGATCATCTCGGCGGCTTGCGCCAGCTTGGACGCTGCCTGCACCTCGCCCTCGGCGGCGATCACCTTAGCCCGACGCTCGCGCTCGGCCTCCGCCTGGCGGGCCATCGCCCGTTGCATCTCTTTCGGAAGTTGAATGTCTTTGATCTCCACCGCCGAGATCTCCACGCCCCATTGCTCGGTCCGGTTGTCCAGGATGCCGCGCACCTCCAGATTGATGCGGTCGCGGTGGGCCAGGATGTCGTCGAGGTCCATCTTGCCCAGCACCGCGCGCAGGGTGGTCGCCGCCAGCTGCAGCGTCGCCGGCATGTACTGTTCGACCTCCAGAACCGCGTGGCGGGGAGACGCCACCGCCGCGTACACCACGGCGTCCACCATGATCGAGATGTTGTCGTGCGTGATCACCTCCTGCGGCGGGATCTGAATCGCCTTGGTGCGCACGTCGACGATGCGCGGGCGATCGATCCCGAACGGCAGCAGGAAATTCATGCCGGCGCCGGCCAGCTCTTTGCGGGCGCGGCCGAAACGAAAGATCACCGCCCGTTCATATTCCTGCAGCACGCGCACGCCGGTCAGGATCGAGATGCCAGCCAACGCCGCGGCCACGCCCAGCAATATCTCCAACATGAGTGAAATCTAGTCCATCGCCGGCCGGACTCAACTGGCGGGCGCGCGGGCGGCGGATCAGCGCGGCGGTGGTTCGCTGGCCGGCGCCGCAGAACCGCCCGTGCGCTCGACGATGATGAACTCGGACCGACGGTTGAGGGCGCGGCCTTTCTTGGTGCCGTTGGTGGCGATCGGCTTGGTCGCGCCGAAGCCCACCGCGTCCAGGCGCCCGCCGTCGATGCCGCCGCGTTCGATCAGATGCTGGCGCACCGCCTCGGCGCGGTCTTGCGACAGCTTCAAATTCTTGTTGGCGTTGCCGCTGCGATCGGTGTGGCCTTCGATGCGCAGCTTCAGCACTTCGGGGTGCAGCGCCAAAAGCTTGGCCACCGTCGCCAGCAGCGGAAACGAGCTTTGCTGGATGATCGCCTTGTTGGTGGCGAAGTTCACCTGCTCGTGGATCTCGATGCGCTCGCCTTTCATGATGGCCAGCGCCGTGCCTTTGTCCGGGCAACCGTCGTCGTCCTCGATGCCGTTGAAGACCTCGGGCTCGTTGGGGCACTTGTCGGCGGTGTCTGGGATGCCGTCTTTGTCGTTGTCGGGATCGGGGCAGCCGTCGCTGTCTTCGAAGCCGTCCTTGTCTTCCGGGTCGTTGGGGCACTTGTCGGCGGTGTCTGGGACGCCGTCTTTGTCGTTGTCAGGATCGGGACAGCCGTCGCTGTCTTCGAAGCCGTCTTTGTCTTCTGGGTCGTTGGGGCATTTGTCGGCGGCATCGACGATGCCATCGCCGTCGCTGTCGCGCGGGGCCGCGGGCTTGGGCGGGGGCGCCGTTCCTTCCGGCTGTTCCAGGGGCCGCACGATCATCGCGTGGTGCATGTCCGACGCGTACGCCAGCATCAGGAGACCGCGCACCGCCGGCGAGCCGACGCCGCTGGTCAGGCCCACGCCGACCCCGCCTTGCAACATCCACGGTCCCGGCAGCGCATAGCGCGCGCCCGCGATCGCCTCCGTCGGCGTATCGCGCACCGTGGCGCCGTGAACGCCGCGGGTGACGTACGCCTCGGCCAGCAGCCACAAGCTGTCAGGCGCCACCGCGTAGGCGCCGCCCAGGCCGCCCGCCAGCTCGTCGTCGACGGTGATGTTCACCGACCCGAGGTTGGACTTGCGCCGCACGTTGTACCCGGCGTTCGCGGCCAGCGACAGCCGGGCCGATTCATAGCCGGCCACCAACCGCGGCCGCGCCGCCACCGACCCGTCGCCCGAAAAATTCGACGCGCTTCCGCTGGGCACGCTGAACCCCAGGGCCAGCGCCAGGTGAAATCCGTCGTCGGCTGGCTTGCCCACCAGGCGGCCTTTGGCGAAAAATTCGAGATCGCCCAGCGTGGTGGCTTTGAGTTTGTTTTGCGGGCTGACCAGATCGACGTCGCCGCCCTGGTAAAGCACCACCGGAAGGCGCGCCCGCAGCTCCAGCCAGTCCACCAGGCCAAGCGCGATGCCCAGGTGCCCGACCAATCGGTTCGCCACCACCGCGCCGTTGTCGACGATCTCGTTGGTGACCGCGTCGCGCAGGACCAGCGGGTTGTGGGCAAAGTCCAGCGTCAACCCGGCGTCTATGTCGCCACGCCCCAGGATGCGCGCTTTTTCTTGCGAGAAATACCCGCTGGTCGATGTCGCCGGACGAAAGATCTCCGCATCAAACCCCTGCGCCCGCGCGACCGCGGGCGCAAGGCAGACCAAAGCAGCGAGGAGAGTGGCGGCGACGGTGTTTCGCATGATGGGTAGGCAGGTGGATGAGCGAGCAAACAGGAGAAGGCGCGCCGCATTGTATCCCCGCCCGCGCAAGCCGCCAATGGTCACGGCGCCGCAGTCACCCCCACGGCCGTTTCTCTCGCGGACCGCCGTCGCCGACGCTGTTGACGAGACGCCACCGGATGACGTAAGTACCGTCGGCACTGCGATTTTGCCCAGGTAGCTCAACTGGTAGAGCAACGGACTGAAAATCCGTGTGTAGACAGTTCGACTCTGTCCCTGGGCACCGTCTTCTTTGCGCTTGAGGTGACGATATGTCCGCCCGCGTGCCGGATTCGACGCCCCGTTCGCCGTTCGTGCCCGACGAGTTCTGGACGCAGGAGATGGCCTTCGTGGCCAAACGGCGCAACCTGCCCGCCGACGGGCCGGTGTCGCCGCCGAAGAATCTGATCGGCCTGGCCTTGTCGGGGGGCGGGATCCGCAGCGCCACGGTGTCGCTGGGAATGCTGCAAGCTCTGGCCAAGCGAGGGCGGCTGCGCTTCATCGATTACGTGTCCACGGCGTCGGGTGGTGGGTACATCGGGACGTTCCTGGGTGGGCTCTTCCAGCGCTGGTCGCCGTCGTCGGGCGACGACACCATTGCCTCCGACGATCCACGCTGGACCCAGATCGAATCGGTGCTGAAGGAATCGCGCAGCCCGCCGGTCGAGTGGCTGCGCGAGAGCGGACGCTATCTGGCCCCCAACGGCGCAGCGGATCTGTGGCTGTGGCTGGGCGTGGTGCTGCGCAATCTGATCGCCATCCACGTGGTGCTGTCGACGCTGATCCTGGCGGCGTTCCTGCTGGGCAATGGCGCGCGCCGCGCGCTGACCTGGGCGGTCGAACAACTATCGCCGTCCAACGCGACGGTGCTGCAAGACCTGCTGGTCCGCCGTTCGTTCTGGTGGAGCCCGACCATCGTCATTGCGGCGCTGATGCTTTTGCTGTGGGTGATCCCGAACGGCGTCGGCTACTGGCTGGTGCGGTCGGACAGCGGCGACGGCAAGACCGACAACGTCGATGCGTCCAGCCCGATCCTCACGCTCATCGCCCTCATCGCCGCGGCGGTGGCGTGCGTGATCGCGTCGACGGCGGGCCTTGGGCTTTACCGTGGGTCGTGGGCGCCGCCGCTGGGCATCGCGGTGGTTCTGGGCGCCAGCGGGTTTGCCTGGGCCAGGGCGGTGCAGGCCGCGCGGGGCGCCTCCGAGGCGCGCAACCTGCTGACGTTGCGCCTGCGCACGGCGCTGATCGCCACCGTCGGGTTCACGGCGTTCGCGGTGCTGGATTCTCTGGGTCAGTCGATCTATGCGATCTGGTCCGACGGCAACGGCCTGCGCGGGGTGACGGCCTGGGCGGGCGCTGGTTTCTCCGGCGTGGCGGCCATGGCCATGTTTCTGCAACGGGTGGCCGGCTCGTTCAGCGAGGGAACGGCGAAGAGCTTGCGCGTGCCGGCGCAGGTGCTGGCGCTGGTGGCGGCTTTCGCGCTGTCGTCGGTCATCTTGATCAGCCTGTCGGCGGCCGCGCACGGCCTGACCTGGAAATGGTCGCGCGCCAGCGATTGCGCCTGCACGTCGCCGCCTGGAAAGGTGCAATTCGAAGTCGCCTTGCCCGACGGAAAAGCGGCCACCGTCCGCGATCCCGTCAGGGGCCCGGCCATCTGTCGCGTCCGTCCGGCCAGCGGCCACGGGCCGTCGCATCTGTGCACGCCGCAGTACCTGAACCGACGTTCGTACCTGTGGGCGCTGGGCGTGACGTTGCTTTTGACCATGGCGTTCGGCCGCACGTATTCGTTCGTCAACCGATCGTCGCTGTCGGCGATGTACGGCGCGCGGCTGGCGCGGGCGTACCTGGGCGCGTCCAATCCCATGCGCGACGATCCCAAGCGACAGAACGTCACCGTGCAGGTCCCCGGCGACGAGCTGCCGTTGTCCGCTTACAAACCGCACGAGCGCGGCGGCCCGCTGCACATCATCAACGTCACGCTGAACGAGACCGTCGACGGGCGGTCGAACGTCGAGCAGAAAGATCGCAAAGGCATGGGCCTGGCGCTGGGCCCGGCGGGCGTCAGCGTCGGCGTTCACCACCACGCCACCTGGCAAGGCGAGACGCTGAAGGCGACGGAGGATCCGGGCACCGGCGATCGGGCGCGCTTTCGCGTTTTTCCCGAGCACGGGATCTTCAAGCCCCGGTCGCCGACGGTGGGACAGTGGATGGCGATCTCGGGCGCGGCGGTGTCGACGGGCCTTGGCTCGCGCACCAGCGTCGGGTTGTCGCTGCTGGTAGGCCTGCTCAATTTTCGCCTCGGCTACTGGTTTCAAAGCGGCGTGGATCCGACCAAGCGCGGGCCGGCGGCCGAGCGGGGGCCGGGCGAGAGCGTGGTAAGCCAGGCCTTCGCCTGGGCGCTGCCGGTGCAGTCGCACCTGCTCAATGAATTCTTGGCGCGGTTTCCCGGCACGGCGCGCGAAGACTGGTACCTATCCGACGGCGGGCACTTTGAAAACACGGCGGCCTACGAACTGGTGCGCCGCCATTTGCCGTTGATCATCCTGTGCGACAACGGCGCCGACACCGACGGCGAGCTGGGCGATCTGGGCAACTTGGTCCGCAAGGTGCGCACGGATTTTTCCGCCGAGGTGGTGTTCTTCGATCGCCCCGCCCTCGACGAACTGGATCAATCCATCGCGCGGGTGGTCGGCACGCTGGAGGACCTGGGCCTGGGGTCGTCGTCATCGGTCGGCGCCGCCGCTGACCGGCCCCGCCGATACGCGGCGCTGGCCTGGATTCACTACGCCGACGGGGCGGCGTCGTCGCTGCTGCTGGTGGTTCACCCGGCGGTCAACGGCAGCGAACCGCTGGACGTGCGCAGCTATCAAAAGAGCCATCCGTCGTTCCCGCAAGAATCGACCGGCGATCAATTTTTCGACGACGCGCAGTGGGAAGCCTACCGCCGCCTGGGTGAACACATCGGCACGCACCTCTTGGCGGCGATCGATCCCGACCTCAGCGAAGGCGATCCCGGCGACGGGTGGTGGCCAAGTCGCCTGCCGCACCGGCCGTAAGAAAAGCGCCGCACAGGCGGCGGCGATCACTCGGGTTCGAGCGGCGGCGGCGGCAGCGGCGTGCCTTGCAAGCGGCGGATGCGCCGGTCGCGCACCTCCAGCACGACGAAGTGGTAACCGGCGCTGTCGACGGAGTCGCCGGGAATGGGAAACTCGGCTAGTTGGGTCAGCACGAAGCCGCCCAGGGTTTCCACGTCGGGCGGCAGCGGGGGAAATTTCAGGCCCAGATCGCGGGCCGCCACGTCCAAGGTCAAGCGGCCGTCGGCTTCGAAGTTGCCGTCGGGGAGGCGGATCACGGGCGGGATCTCTTCGTGGTCCTGCTCGTCTTGAATTTCGCCGACCACTTCCTCGACGAGATCTTCGAAGGTGACGATGCCGGTGAAGGCGTGGCCGGGGCCCAGGATGACGGCGATGTGCACGCGGCGGCGCTGGAACTCGCGCCGCAGCCATTCGAGGCGCGTGTCTTCCGACGCGTAGATGGGCTCGCGCACCAGCTCGCGCATGCGATCAGGCCGCTTGCCCGACGCCAGCGCGGCGACGATGTCTTTCAGGTGTATGTAGCCGACCACGCGATCGGTCCCCGGCTCGACCAGCGGATAGCGCGTGTACTGGTTGGCCACGGCGATGCGCAGGTTGTCTTCGAAGGGGCGGCCCGCCTCCAGCGTGACCACGTCGCGCCGCAAGGTCATCACGTGGCGCGCCACTCGGTGGGTGTAATCGAACACCCGGTCGATCAAGCGGCGCGCCCCCGGTTCCAGCTGCACGTGCTGCAGGACCAGGCGCAGCTCTTCAGGCGAGTGCAGCATTTCGGCCTCGGACGCGGGCGGCAGGCGCAGCAAGCGCAGCACCAGGCCGGCGGCGCCTTTCAACGTCCACACCACCGGGAAGGCCAGCACGTAGACCACGCGGAACGGGACCGCTGTCCACATCGCCACCGGTTCGGTCATCCGGATGGCCAGGCCTTTGGGCGCCAGCTCGCCGATCACCGTGTGCATGAAGGTGATGACGATCAGGCTGACGGTGGCGGCCAGCGTGTGCACGGTGCGCTCGGAGACGCCGCCGCCCATCCGTACGAACACCGGACGCAACAGATGGGCGAATGCGGGCTCGCCCAGCCAGCCCAGGCTCAACGACGTCAGCGTGATGCCAAGCTGGCTGGTCGACAGATACAGGCTCAGCTGGCTGGTCATGCTCATCAGCAACCGCGCCCGGCGGCGGCCTTGGTTGGCCAGCTGCTGCAGGCGGGTCGGACGGATCTTGACCAGCGAGAACTCGGCCGCGACGAAGAAGGCGTTGGCGAGAACGATGAGGACGCTGACGACCAGGGCCAAGGCGGGGGACATAGATTCGCCCCGGAGAATCTCACATCGGCGGCGCCGAATCTAAGCCGGGCGCCACCGACGGGAGAAAGCGCGCGCTAGAGGCGCTTGAAGCCGGGCGTGTAGAGGTTGTGCACCGGTTCGATCTGCACCTTCGGCTGGCCCTGAATGCAGGGCGGATCGCGCGAAAAAAGCCGACGCCCGGCGCTAGGGCGCTGCGGTCTTGCGCACGGTGTCCCAGGTGCGCGTGGTGACGGCGGAGCCGAAGGTCTTTTCGAGCAGCGTCATGAACACCGGACCGCGCGGGCCGGGGACGTAGGCGCTGAAGGCTTCGCCATCCTGCACGCAGAGAATGCGCGCGTCTTCGAAGACGATGGGTAGTTTGGGCGGCGTCGGGCCTGGCTTCCGCAAGAACGTCACCACGCGCTTGCTGCCAGGGGCCAGGCGAAAGCGGCCATAAGGATCCGCCTCCAGCAACGCGCGCAGCGAATCGACCGAGCGCACGAAGGTCAGGAACGATCGCCCGAGGAGCTCTTGCATGGCTGTTTCTGCTTGGCGCTGCAGCGCTGCCTCGGCGGCGGGGCGGGCGGCAAAGACCACGTTGCCGCTGGAGAGCAGCGTCCGCACGTCGGTGAAGCCGGCCTGTTCAAAGCAGCGTTTGAGCTCCGGCATCTTGGCGTTCATCGGGCTGATACCGCGTAAAAAGGCGGCATAACGGCGCAGCGGTGCGCTCTTTCTTGCGGATGCCATTCCCGTTTCTTGATCGGCGGTGGCGCGCTGGCAAGGCCCGGTTGCGATCGCCGTCACACCGGCGTCCGGGCGAGCTATCGTCGCTGCGGCGGCATTTCTCGCCCCCGATACAAACCGCCGGCTCGCCCTGGTAATGTTGCGGGTAGATGCTGCGTCGGGTTCTTCTGGCTTTGGTTCTGGCGTCCGTGGTGGTCTTGCCGGCGGATGCCGCCCGCGCTGACGAGGCGAATTTTTCTCCCGACTGCGGCACGGACAATCTGCTGGCGCGCAAGGCACCGTCCTCGCGCCAGGACACCCGCGGCAACCTGGCGCTGATCACCGACGGCGCCGCGGCGCCTGAGGGCGCACAGTGGGATTCGCCGGTGGCGCTGGTCTTCGAGACCGGGGCCGGCTCGGTGACGTACGATCTCGGCCAGCCGTATCCGCTGACGTCGTTCCTGGTACAGGCCGACGCCAACGACACGTACAAGATCTTCGGGTCGCTGGACGGCAGCCCGGCAAGCTTCAAAGTCCTGGCCGAGATCGACATCGTCAACGGCCACGGCCTGCGCACGCGCACCGCCACCATCAACAGCACGCCGGTCCGCTACCTGCGCATCGGCGAGGGCATGGGCGACAATTTCTATTCGGTGTCCGAGTTCCAGGCCTTCTGCCAGGCACCCACGCCGTTCCCGCCCAAGCTGCGCATCGTCGACGCGCCGCTGGCGCGGGTGACGGCGCAGCCCTGGTGGAAGTTCGGCTGGTGGCAGAACGAGGTCAGCGCGCGCTTCGAGATGGCGCTGGCGGCGTTCGGTGCGGCGCTGATCGGCTGGGGATTGTGGCTTGCAAAGAAGGGCACGCCCGACCTGCACAAGAAGCTGCGCGATCGCTTGTTGATCGCCGTGGGGATCTTGTCCTTCGGCGCCTACTGGAACTTCGGCTCCGGCCACTTCGGCAACTACATCCACATCTGGGACACGTACCACTATTACGTCGGGTCAAAGTACTTCAAAGAGCTGTCCTACGACCGCCTGTATGACTGCGTGGCCGTCGCTGACGCCGAGGATCCGGCGCTGCGCCGCCGGGTCGAGCTGCGCAAGATCATGAACCTGCGCACCAACTTCATCGGTCCCACCACCGACGTGTTGGCTCATCCCGAGCGCTGCAAGGAACACTTCACGCCCGAGCGCTGGAACGATTTCAAACGCGACCTGGTCTTCTTCCGCAACCGCCACGGCGTCAAACGCTGGGAAGAAGCGCAGACCGATCACGGGTACAACGCGACGCCGGTCTGGGGCATCGTCGGCACCACGCTGGCCAACACCGGGCCGGCGACGTTGCGACAGATCACCGCCTTGCTGCTGCTGGATCCGGCGTTCGCGCTGGGGATGATGGCGATGATCTGGTGGGCCTTCGGCTGGCGCACGCTGTGCGTGGCGCTGCTGGTCTTCGGCACCAACTTTCCGTCGCGGTTCTACTGGACGGGCGGGGCGTACCTGCGCTGGGACTGGCTGTTTTATATGGTGGGCGGCGTCTGCCTGCTGAAGAAAGACCGCCCAATTTTGGGAGGGTTCTTTCTGGCCTATTCGACGCTGCTGCGCGTTTTTCCCGGGTTTCTGTTGGTCGGGCCGTTGATGGTTCTGATTCAACAGCTCATCCGCACGCGCAACCTGCGCGCCCTGGATCGCCGGTACGTCTCGCTGTTCGCGGGCGCGGCGCTGGCGGTGGCGTTGCTGGTGCCGATCAGCTTGGCCACCAGCGGTGGCATCGACGGCTATCGCCGCTTCGTTCAAAACTCGGAGAAACACCAGGCCACCCCGCTGACCAACTACATGGGCCTGCGCACCATCGTGGCGTACGCGCCGTCGGAGGCGGGGCACTTTCTCAAGAACGACAAGGCCGACGACGCCTGGGGCGCGTGGAAGCAGGCCAAGCTGCGCACGTTCCACGCGCGCTTTTTCATCTACCTGGTGCTGGCGCTCGGCTTTCTGGTCCTGGTGTGGTTCGCCGTGCGCGGCGTTGATCCGTGGCTGGCCGCCGCGCTGAGCGCCATGACCATCTCCATCGGCCCCAGCGAGCTGACCTGTTACTACTATTCGTTCCTGGTGGCGGCGGCGCTGGTCTATTACGCGCGGCCGGAGGCGGGCGCGATCCTCGCGGCGGTCACCTCGGCCACCAGCTTCATCGACTGGGCGCCGACGCGCTATCTGCCGAACGCGATGCCGTGGGCAAACTTGAAGATGCCGACCTGGCTGGACGAGCAGTACATGTGGATGTCGGTGGTGACGTTGATCGGCTTCGCGTGGATCTTGTATCGCATCGGTTTTCCGACGCCGGTGGCGGCCGCCGCGGCAGGCGCGCCGACGACACCGCCCACCGCCGGTGGCGGCGGCAGTAACGAGGGGGGCGAGAAAGCGGCGGCCAAAACCGACGAGAAAAAACCGCGCGGCGGAAAAGGCGGCGGATCGCGCCGTGGCCGGAACAAGAAAAAGGCCGCTCCAGCGGGGGCGGGAGCGACCTGAATCTGACCTGACGGAGAGCGCTGGGAGCTAGCGCTTGCCCTTCTTCTTGCCCTTTTTCTTCGCTGCTTTGGCGGCGCTTTTCTTCGCCGCTTTCTTGGCCGGCTTTTTGGCCGCTTTCTTGGCGGCTTTCTTGGGCGCTTTCTTCTTCTTCGCGCCCGCCGACTTCTTTCGCTTCTGACCGCCGACGGCTCGTTTGGCCCGCGCTACGTCTCCGTCGCGATCGACGAAGTAGATGTAGTTGGTGTCCATTTGAAAGCCACCGTCTGCGACCTTCTCCGGTCGGCCCTTGGGCACGCCGGGTTGCTTCCTCTGGACTTTCCATACTCCGCCGTCCTTGACGTAGTACATGAAGTCCTTCTCACGGCTCACGCCCAGCTTTGCGACTTTCTCGGCCATCGAGGGTGCCCTCCGTCAGAAAGTTTGCGAGAGAAGACAGTCGGCATCGTAGCGGGGGGGGTGATTCTGTCAAGGGGATTGCCGACGAGATCTGCGGTGTTTTCCGACGGAAAATGACTTTTCTCCGCTGCGCGGACGCCTGGCCAGGAAGACATATTGCTCCGATGCAAGGTCTTGCGTGGACCCATCAAAGCCGGTCCAGGTGGCGAGGGGAATCAGGC
>DASXQB010000230.1:0-5418 GCA_036493295.1 Polyangia bacterium
AGCTTTCGGGAACTTCGAAAGGGACTGATGAAAGTTCTGGTCATTGATGTTGGCGGCACCCATGTGAAGGTGATGGTTTCGGGCGGGCGCGAAAAGCGCCGGTTCAAATCGGGCGCGTCGCTGACGCCATCCAAGATGGTCAGCGAGGTCAAGCAGTGCACGTCGGACTGGTCCTATGACGCGATCGCGATGGGCTATCCGGGATTGGTGGTCCACGGGCGAATTGCCGCAGAGCCGAGAAACCTTGGCCAGGGTTGGGTTGGATTCAATTTTCGCAAGGCGTTCCGCCAGCCATTGAAGATTGAGAACGACGCCGCCATGCAAGCGCTGGGCAGTTATCAGGGTGGCCGGATGCTTTTTCTCGGGTTGGGGACGGGCCTCGGCTCCGCGATGATCGTGGACGGCGACGTGCAGCCAATGGAGCTCGCTCATCTGCCTTACAGAAAAAAAACCTACGAGGACTACGTCGGCGCGCAGGGATTCAAACGGTCCGGAAAGAAAAAATGGCGCAAGCAGGTCGAGGCGGTTGTCGAGGCTCTACGCGCTGCGCTTGAACCGGACTATGTCGTTCTGGGGGGCGGGAATGCGCAGAAGCTCAAGCGATTGCCCAAGGGCGTTCGCCTGGGTGACAACGCCAACGCCTTCGTGGGCGGGTTTCGACTCTGGGAAGACAAAGGCGCAGGGCCGAAAGGCCGATGACCGCTGCCAAGCAAAAACCAGAACGGCTGTCGCGCGAGGACGCCGCGCGCTGGCACATGGCCACGCCCAAGAACCCGATGATCATCGGGGCTCTGCTGCTTTTCGAACAGAGGCTGACGCTGGCGTCTCTCGATGAGATCGTCCTCGGCAAGATCATTCCGCACCGCCGGTTCCAGCAGCATGTGGTCGAGGCGGAGCATCTGTTTGGAAGGCCCTGCTGGCGCGATGACGCTTCCTTCACGCTCCGCGCTCACGTGCAGAAGCTGAATCCCTCGCGCACCGTGGATGTCGACCAGTTGATCGGACTGGTCAATGAACGGATGAACGCCCCACTGCCCGCCGATCGATCCCCGTGGAGTCTCGAGCTCGTGGATCTCGCGCCCACCGGCTCCGCCCTTCTGTTGCGGATCCACCACTGCATCGCCGACGGACGAGCGCTGGTCGCGCTTCTGGACGAGCTTGCCGGTGAGCTGAGCAGGCCAGAGCAACCAACTGCGCAGCGCCCGCCATCATCGGGGTTGGCTCGACGGAGTCGTTTCTTTGCTCGGGTTGCTGGTCTGTGGAGATTCCTGTCCCTGTCGCGAGATCCGGTCACTCTGTTGCGCCGATCGCTCGGCGGCCACAAACGCATCGCCTGGTCGGGGGCGATCCCGCTGGATGCCGTCAAGTCGATCGCGCGGGCAGAAGGGCATCGGTTCGTTGATGTGCTGCTGGCTGCCGTGGCCGGCGCCCTGCACCGCTACCAGCGCGACCACGGACTGTTACCACAATCCATGCGGGCGCTCCTGCCGGTGGCGGCGCCGACGGCACCATCGACCCACGGGCTAGGGAATCACTTCGCTTCGGTGTTCGTGCGCCTTCCCGTCGCCTGCGCCGATCCCAAAACGCGCCTGGCGATCGTCGCGCGCGACATGGTGGCCATGCGCAGCCGGAGCGCGCTGCGCATGGCGCTGGGATTGGTGCGGCTGGCAGGAGCGATCGCCCCCGCCATCGAGCACTGGGCGGTGCGCTGGTGGTCGCGACGGGCCAGCCTGGTCGTGAGCAGCTTGGCCGGGCCGACCGTCCCGCTGCAGGTGGCGGGACGTTCGCTGCGAACCATCGTGGTGTGGGCGCCGGCAGCGGCGAGCATCGGGCTCAGCCTCACCTTCTTCGGTTATGCTGGGAATTTGCACCTCGGCGTGCTGGCGGACGACGCGGTGATCGAGCGGCCGGAAGAGCTGGTGGCGGCGTTTCAATCGGCGCTGGACGACCTTCGTCGTAGCACTATCCCCGACAACCGCTAGAATTTGAGGATGGTCAGGAAGATGGGCCTGCTGTCCGTCGTCGCGCATGGAGCGCGCTTCGTGCTGAACCGCACCGGCTTTCAAAGTCGGTCGGTGCCGACGACGATCGGAACGCTGCACGCCTACGATTTCCAGGGCACCGGCAGCTTGCCGACCATCGTGCTGCTGCACGGACTCGGCTCGGCGGCGACGTCCTTTGGTCGGTTGCTGACCCGGATGCGTCCGCACGCGCGCCGGCTGGTGGCGCTGGATCTGCCGGGGCACGGGTTCAGTCAGGATCCGTCTCAGTGTTTGACGCCGCACGCCCTGTTCGCCGCGGTGAGCGAAGCGCTGGATGCGTTGGTCGACGAACCGATGATCTTGGTGGGAGGTTCGCTGGGCGGCGCGCTGGCGCTTCGGTTCGCGGTCGAGCGGCCCGGGCGTCTGCTGGCTTTGGCGCTGCTCTCACCCGCCGCGGCCAGAAACAGCCCCGGCGAATGGGAGGACCTGCGGGAAACATTCAAGATCGAAACCGCCGCCGAAGCGCGGCGCCTGCTGGCCCGTCTTTACCACCGCCCGCCGTGGTATCTGCCGGCGCTGGCAGCGGGCGTCCGTGATGTCTTGAAAGGCGCCGCCATCCGCGACGTGGTTGGTACCGCCACGCTGGACGATCTGCCGGCGACGCGCGATTTGCCGACGCTGGCGATGCCCATCTTGCTGTTGTGGGGCCAGTCCGAGCGCTTGCTTCCCGCCAGCGCGCTGGCCTACTTTCGGCGTCACTTGCCCGCCCACGCCGTCATCGAGGAGCCCGCGGGCTTCGGGCATTGCCCGCACTTTGACGATCCGGCGCGGCTGGCCGCGCGCCTGGTGGCGTTCGCGCAAACGAGCACGGCGGGCGCAGCAGCCGCTTGATCGCGCCTGACAGATGATGTTCGGCTGGTGGAAGCGCCGGCGCCGGGACGCGATCCGGCGCCAGCCATTTCCGAGCGAATGGCGCGGGTTCATCGAGAAGAACGTGCCTTTCGTGGCGAGCTTGCCTGCTGGCGATCGTGATGAACTGGGCGGGCATATCCTGGTCTTCCTGGCCGAGAAACACTTCGAAGGCTGCGGCGGACTGGAGCTCACCGACGAGGTGCGGGTGACGATCGCGGCGCAGGCCTGCATCCTGCTGCTTCATCGCGAGACGGACGACTATCCCAATCTGGTGTCCATCCTCGTCTATCCGACGACGTACGTGGTGCGCGGGGGCCAGCGCACCGCCGACGGGTTGATCGCCGAGGGCCCGGAGGCCCGGCTGGGGGAATCGTGGGCGCGAGACGTGGTGGTGCTGGCCTGGGACAGCGTGCTTTCGGGGGCCGCCGACATCCACGACGGGCACAACGTCGTCCTGCACGAGTTCGCGCACCAACTGGATCAGGAGAGCCGCGCTGACAGCGGCGTCCCCATCCTGCCCCGGCGTTCGATGTATGTGGCCTGGGCGCGGGTGCTGGGCCACGACTTCGATCAACTGGTGCGCGACGTGGCGCACCACCACCGCACCCTCATCGATCGGTATGGCGCCACCAATCCCGCCGAATTCTTTGCCGTCGTGACCGAGACGTTCTTCGAAAAGCCCCGCCCCCTTCGCGCGAAGCACCCGGAGCTGTACCGTCTGCTTCAGGAATTTTACCGACAGGATCCGGCCGAGCTTGCGCCCCGGGCGTGAGACCATTCCCGTCATGACAAGCGAGGAGCGCCCGTGAAGCGCAGGCTGGTGCTTTTGTTGATCGTCGTCGCCGCGGTCGGCGTCTACGTCGGGTACCGCGTTCGGCGGGCTGCCGCGCCGTTCGAATGGAGCGGCACCGTCGAGGCACACATGATCGAGGTCGGCTCGCGCGTGGGCGGCCGCGTGCAAGAGGTCAGCGTGCGCGAGGGCGACGCGGTCAAGGCCGGGCAGGCGCTGGTGACGTTAGAGAAAGGCGATCTCCCGGCGCAACGGGCGATCGCGCTTGGGCAGTTGGAGCAAGCGCAAGGGGCGCTGGAAAAAGTCGCCAGCCGGACCCTTCCCACCGCCCGCCGCGCCGAGATCGCCGAGGCCCAGGCCCGACTGCAGGTGGAGCAAGCGCAGCAAGAGAAAGCCAAGCTTGACGACGATCGAAGCCGCCAGCTTTACCAACAAGGGGCGGTCACACGCGTCGACGCCGACAACGCCACGCTGGCTTTGAAATCGGCGAATGCCCAGGCCTCGGCGTTGCGATCGCAGCTGGACACCTTGCTGCACGGAACGCCCGAGGATGTTCGTTCGGGCCGCGGCCTGGTGGATGCGGCGCAGGGACGGTTGCAACAGATCGACGTCATGCTCGACGAGCTGGTCATTCGCGCCCCGCGCGCGTCGCGCGTGGAATCGCTGGACCTGCGCCCGGGCGACATCCTGGCGCCCAACGTGCCGGCCGCCAAGCTTCTCGAACCAGCGGAGCTTTACGTTCGCATCTACGTTCCCGAGACCGAGATCGGCCACGTCCACCCGGGACTGGAGGTCCCGATCAGCGTCGATTCTTTTCCAGGCAAAGCCTTTCGCGGCCGGGTCGAATCAGTGGCCGGCGAAGGCGAATTCACGCCGCGAAATCTGCAGACCGCCGACGAACGCGCCGACCAGGTGTTCGCCTGCCGGGTGCGCATCGAGGAAGGGGCGGACGTGTTGCGCGCCGGGATGGCGGCCAGCGTGCGGGTGCCGCGATGAGCGCCGCGGCCGCCGACGCCCCCCACGAGCTGGCGATTACCGTCGACGGCGTTGGCCGGCTCTTCGGTGATTTCGTTGCGCTGGACGACGTCAGCCTCAAGGTCCCGACCGGCCAGATCTACGGTTTGCTGGGACCGAACGGCTCCGGCAAGTCCACGCTGATCCGGATCCTGTGCGGCCTGCTGGCGCCGTCGTCCGGCCACGCGTCGGTGCTGGGAATGGACGTCACCACCCAGGGCGAGTCCATCCGGCGCAACATCGGTTACATGAGTCAGCGGTTCTCGCTGTACGAAGATCTCACCGTGCGCGAGAACCTCGATTTTTTCGCCGGCGTCTATCGTCTGGCCGGCAAGCGGCTGCGCGAGCGGCGCGACGCGGCCGTCGCGCTGACCCACATCGGGCCGTATCTTGATCGGCGAGCCGGGTTGTTGTCCGGTGGATGGAAGCAGCGGCTGGCCCTGGGCGCCGCCTTGATGCACGAGCCGCGCGTGGTGTTCCTTGACGAGCCCACCGCCGGGATCGATCCGGTCGCCCGCCGCGAGCTTTGGGATCTGCTGTTCTCGCTGGCGGCGCAAGGGATCACGTTCCTGGTCACCACGCACTACATGGACGAGGCCGAGCGCTGCGGAGAGGTCGGCTATCTTTATCTGTCCAAGCTGCTGGTGACGGGCACGCCTGAATCGCTGAAGGCGTTGCCGCTGGTCAACGCGCAGAATACCCGCCGCATCGAGATTGAAA
>DASXQB010000231.1:0-8634 GCA_036493295.1 Polyangia bacterium
TTCACCACCATCGATCCGGAGACCGCGCGCGATTTCGACGACGCGGTGGCCATTGAACGGTTGCCCAACAACGGGACGCGGTTGTGGGTGGCCGTCGCCGATGTTTCCCATTACGTCCGGGAAGGCGCGCCCGTCGACACCGAGGCGCGCAAGCGCGGTTGCAGCATCTACCTGCCCAACCGGGCCATCCCCATGCTGCCCGAGCCGCTGTCGGCGCACATCTGTTCGCTGGTGGCCGAGGAAGACCGGCTAGCGATGGTGGTGCGCATCGATTTCGATCGGCAGATCAACATCGTCGACACGGACTTCTGCGCGGCGGTGATTCACTCGCGGGCAAGGCTGGATTATCCGGGTGTGGCGGCGGCGCTGGCCGGCGACACGCGCGGCAAGCGCAAGAAGTACGAACCGTTCTTGCCGTCGCTGCGGGCGATGGTCAGTCTGGCGCGAAATTTGAACGCCCAGCGCGTCCGGCGCGGGGCTCTGAACTTCGATTTGCCCGAGCCTAAGGTCGAGCTCGACCACGACGATCCGCGCCTGGTGCGGGCCATCAGCAAGTCGCGGCGCGATCCCGGCGAACGCCAGGCCTATTCGATGATCGAAGAGTTCATGCTGGCCGCCAACGAAGCGGTGGCCCGCAGCTTTCACCAGCGCAACGAAGACGCCGTCTGGCGCATCCACGACGCTCCCGATCGCGGCCGGATGGAAGAATTCGCCACGCTGGCCGAACATTACGGCATCCCCATCAACGTCGACGACGCCCGCACGCCGCTGGGCTTGCACCGCGTGCTGGATCGTTTGAAGGATCACCCGGCTGAAAAACCACTGTCGTTTCAGATGCTGCGCTCGCTGAAGCAGGCGACGTACGACGTGGTGAACATCGGCCACTTCGGGCTGGCGTCATCGGACTATCTGCACTTCACCTCGCCGATTCGCCGCTATCCGGATCTCATCGATCACCGCTTGCTGAAAAGCCGGCTGGCCGGGCAGGGCAAACCGTCGGGCGGCTGGCGCAAGCCCGCCGACAGCCCCGTGCCCGAACGCGCGGCATTGCAAAAGATGGCCGCCGAAGCTTCTTTTTCGGAACGCCAGGCGATGGAGGTCGAGCGCGAGGTGGTCGATCTTTATCGCGCCTTCTTCTTGCGCGATCGCATCGGCGACGTCTTCGACGGCACCATCTCGGGGGTGGCCGGCTTCGGCGTGTTCGTGGTCATCGACGATCCGTTCGTCGAGGGTCTGGTGCGGTTGGAAGCGCTGTCCGACGATTACTACGTCTATGACGAGCCGGCTTGCCGGTTGGTCGGGCGGCGGTCGGGACGAGCGTTTGCTCTCGGCGACAGCGTCAAGGTCGAGGTGCAGTCGGTCAGCGTGGTTCGGCGCAAGGTCGACTTCGCGCTGCACGAACACCGCGCCGCCGAATCGACCGAGGTCTACGGGCGCGGCGACGACGGCGGCGGGCGCGGGCGCCCCCGTCGGGGCGCGAGCGATCGCCACCACGGCAAGTCGGACAGCCCCGGGCGAGAAGGCCGCAAGGCCCGCGGCGGCGACCGCCACGAACGCCCGCGTTTTCCCGTCGACAAAAGCACGCGCGGCGGGGCCAGCGCGGCCGGCGGCAAAGGCAAGGCGCGCGGCAAGAGCAAACCCGCGGGCAAACCCAGCAAGGGTCCGGGCACGCGAAAAGGAAAACCGCGCCGATGAACATCCGCGAGCAGTTGGAAGCCGACGAGGAGGCGGTGCTGTCGTCGTTCGCCCAGAAAAGCCGCGCCAGCCGCGGTCGGGTTCGGCCCGAGCCGCCCGATCCGGTGCGGCCCATCTTCCAGCACGATCGCGATCGGATCATTCATTCAAAGGCGTTTCGGCGCCTGGCCGGAAAAACCCAGGTTTTTCTGGCGCCCGAGGGCGATCACTATCGCACGCGCATCACCCACACGCTGGAGGTGGCGCAGATCGCCCGCACCGTCACCCGCGCATTGCGCCTGAACGAATCGCTGACCGAAGCCATCGTGATGGGCCACGATCTCGGCCACACCCCGTTCGGCCACGCCGGCGAGAAGGTGCTGGCCAAGCTGATGCCGGACGGTTTCCACCACGTCAAACAATCGCTGCGCGTGGTCGAGGTGCTGGAACGCGACGGCCGCGGCCTGAACCTCAGCGTCGAGGTGCGCGACGGGATCTTGAAGCACTCGAAGGGCAAAGGGCACATCATCTCGGACAACGCGAACCTCATGGCCATGACGCTGGAAGGACAGATCGTCCGCATCAGCGACATCGTCGCCTACGTGAATCACGATCTCGACGACGCCGTTCGCGGTCGGGTGGTGAACGTCGGCGACGTGCCGAAAGGAATCCTGGACGTCTTGGGCGCCTCGCACAGCGACCGGGTATCGCGCATGGTCAACGACATGGTCGATTCGTCCCGCCTGGAAGAAAAGCGCCAGATCCGCATGACCGACGAGGTCCTGGACGCGCTGATCGCCCTGCGCGACTACCTGTACGAAGCGGTCTACGAACGCGACGAGATCCGTGGTGAGTTCGAGAAGGCGCAAAGGATCATCGGCGAGCTGTGGGCCTACTTTCACAATCATGCCGACGAATTTCGCACCAAGCACTGGCCGAAAGGCGTCCCCGAATCCGACGGCCTTTCGCGCGCCATCGCCGATTTCATCACCGGGATGACCGATCGCTACGCCCTGCGCACGTACGAAGAATACTTCCTGCCCCGTCGCTGGACGGTCTACTGATCGCGGCGCGGTCCTCGGCGGGGCGCGGAAGTTACATGAAATGTTCAGGCCGGAAATGATCCCGTTACGGAGGCCTGCCTAGACTTGAGTCGACTCGATACCCCGTCGAGGGCTTCGAGGAGGACTCTTTCAGGAATGCTACGGGCAATTGTCGTTACACTAGACCACGGCCGAAATGACATTCGCGCCGACGCGCCGTCGACGCTTCTGCGCAGCCTGGGCCATGAGGTGACCACCGTCGGCTACGACCTGGCGGAGATGCCACGGTCGTACGGCGTTCCGGACATCATCATCATCGAAGCAGGCTCGCACCTGGAGATCGGCCGCAACGCCATCCGCCGCATCCGCGAACGCGAGGATTTGGCCAACATCCGCGTGCTGATGTGCGTGGACCTGGCGCGGATTTCCGTGATGGACATGGAGATGGGCGCCGATGACTTCATCGTCATGCCGCTGGGGCCAGAAGAGCTGTCGGCGCGCGTCCAGCAATTGCGCTGGCGCGACCAGACGTCGCTGACCACCCCGCGCATCCGCTATGGCGAGATGACGCTGGACTGTACGTCGCTGCAGGCGTTCGTCGGCGACCGCTCGCTGAAGCTGACGCCGTACGAATTTCAGCTGCTGCGCTTTTTGGTCGATCGCGCCGGGCGGGTCTTCACCCGACAAGAGCTGCTGTCGCGGGTGTGGGGTTATCGCCACGTCGGCCGCGTCCGCACCGTCGACACGCACGTGCTGAACCTGCGCGCCAAGCTGGGACCGCTGGGTGTCCACCTGGAAGCGGTGCGCGGCATGGGTTACAAGCTGCACCGCCCACAATCGGCGGGCGGGCGGGTGATCGAGAACGTGATCTAGCTAAAGATCGACGACCAGCAGCGTGACCGGCAAGCCGCCGTTGGACAGGCGGTGGGTGGTGGTGGCGCGCAGGCCGCTGGCGGTGGCCGCCGCCTGGTTCGCCGCCAGCAAGCCGACGCGCCAGCCGCGAAAGTGGGCGCGCAAGATCCGGCCGATGTCGCGGTAAAGGCGCGTGGCAGCGTGGGGGTGACCCAGGCGGCGACCGTAAGGCGGATTGAGCAGCGCCAACCCGGACGGCGCCGGCGGGCGAACCGCGCCCAGCTCGGCGCAGGTCAACGCGACGTGATCGGTGAAGCCGCCGCGAGCGGCGTTTCGTTGCGCCGCTTCGATCGCCTCCCGACTGCGATCAGAGCCGACGATGGGCGCCGCCGGCTGCGGGCGCCGGGCCGCTTCGGCTTCGGCGCGCAGGTCGTTCCAGGCCGCGCTCAGCGCGCCGTCGAAGATCGGCCAGCGTTGAAAAGCGAAGTCGCGCTGCAGACCCGGGGCAAGGTTCAACGCCTGCGCGCACGCCTCCAGGACCATCGTACCGGCGCCGCACATCGGATCGCAGAAGGCCGTGCGCCCGTCCCACCCGCACAGCGCCAGCAGCCCGGCGCCCAGCGTCTCGCGCAGCGGCGCCGCCGCCGTCTCCAGCCGCCAGCCACGCCGGTGCAGGCGCTCGCCCGAAGAATCGACGCTGACGGTGAAGGTGTCCTCCACGCCGCGCAGAAGAATGGTCAGCGGTTCGACGCCCGCCGCCGGCGCTTGCTCCGCGCGCCAGCCCTTGACCCGATCGGCGATGGCCAGCGCGGTGGTCTCGGCCAACGCTCCGGTGTGGAAAAGCCGGCAGCGCGAGGTGGTGGCGCTGATCTTCACCGCCGTGTCGGTGGCGACAAAGCGCTCCCACGGCAGGCGGGCCAGCGCGCGGCGCAGGCGGTTGAACTCGCGCGCGGGCGCGGCGCCCAGGCGCGCCACCACCCGGGTGGCGGTGCGCAGCCACAGGTTCGCGCGCATGGCCACCGCCGGCGGCGCGGAAAATTCCACGCCGCCGTCCACGCGCTGCACGTCGGCGACGCCGCTCAGAGCGCTGACCTCGGCGGCGGTGACGTCTTCCAGCCCTGGTCCACTGATCACGAACCACGGCCAGCGGGTGTTCGACTGTTCGGGGCCGCTGGCGCGTCGCTGGGTCGCCGGCGTTTTCTCGCGCCGCTCGCCCGGGCGGGGCATCGAATCAGGGCGACCACGAAACCGCAGCCAGGCCAAGATTTCCACGGTGCCGCTGCCGCCGGCCACCGGCGAATCCTCCGCGCCCAGAATTTCAAAACCAAGCGCCCGTGCCTTGTCGCCGAAACGCTCCAGCGCCGCACGGCGCAAGTTCGGATCGTCGACCTTACCGTCACGCACGCGCTTGTCGGGCAGCTCGAACTGCGGCTTGACCAGCACGATGCCTTGCGCGCCGTCGCGCAGGCGAAAGGCCAGGCCGCGCAACATGCTGCGCGCGGCGACAAAGCTGACGTCGACGGTGAAAAAATCAAACGGTCCCGGCGCCTGAGTCAACGACAGCGTCTTCCAGTCGGCGTTCTCCAGCGCCGTCACGCGCGCATCGTCGCGCAGCTTGGTGTGCAATTGACCGTGGCCCACGTCGACCGCGGTCACCGTGCGCGCCCCGTGCCGCAGCAGCACCGCCGTGAATCCCCCGGTCGACGCGCCGACATCGACCGCCGCCGCCGCCGCCACCGCGTCGCCCACCGGAAATTTTTCCAGTGCCGCTTCCAACTTCAGCCCCCCGCGGCTCAAAACCGCGTCGGCGTCGGGCCCGCCGCGCTTGCCGCGCTTGCCGCGCCCGTCGCGTCCGTCCGCCATGAAGCCGGCGACTCTACTCCAGTCGCTGGCTAGTCGGCGAACGGGTTCGTGGCCGTGCGGCCGAGGCAGGTCTCGCACAGCGGCGTGCCGGCGGCGCGCGGGTCGCGGCGAACGCGTTTGCTGGAATGACAGGCGGCGCAGAACTCCGGTTCGGGCAAGCCCTCGTCGGTGAGGCCAGCGGTGGCCAGCGCGTGGCGCGAGATGATCCCGACCAGGTAATCGCCGGTGACCACCGGCAGACACCCGACGTTGTTCTCGGCCATGATCTCGATGGCTTCTTGCAAGGTGGTCTCGGGCGCGATGCACAGCACCGGCGAGCTCATGCATTCGCCCACCAGCGCGTCGCGCGAGGCGGCGCGCAGGTCGTCGCCACAGACAATCCCAGCCAGCGAACCCTTCTCCAGCACCAGAAGGTGTTCCACCCCGTTGGCCATCGCCAGTCGGCGCGCCGATGCGACGGCGGTGTCGGGCGTCAGCGTGTAGAGCTCTGTGCCCATCACCTCGGAGACGGAACAAGACCCGACTTCTTCTAACAGGTCCATGAGAGCACCTTCCTGAAGAGAAATATCGGCACCTTGCCGGAAAAACACAGCTGCCCCCCGCACGGGACAATCTAGATCTTACGACGTCGCGGCCAACGATGCGTCCCGGGCCGCCTGGCGACCGCCGCCGACAGGCCTAACTATAGACGGGTGCTCGTTTTTCGAAGACGGCTGGCGTTGGTCAACCGGGCGTCAGCGCGAAAACTTCCACCAATTCGCCCTGCCGTTCTTGGGTGGCGGCTGGCCGGAAGGCGGCATGGCGACGGCCGCTTTTTTGGGCTCGTTCGCCTTCTTCAACGACAGCTGGACCGTCTGGGCGTCGACCGGCTCGACGTAGTACCGGGTGGTGGCGGGTGCGTAACCGGGCTTGGTCAGCGTCAGGACGTATCGGTGGCCCGGGCGCAGCATCACGGAGACTGGCGTCGGGCCATAGGCGTGGTGGCGGGTGGTGACCTTGGCGCCGTCGGGATCGCTTTTGATCGCCACCGCCACTTGTTTCGGGTGACCAGCGGGCGCGCTGGTCTCGCCGGCAGGCGGTTCGGATTTTGGCGGGGGCGGTTCGGCGGCCGGCAGCGCTGGTGGATCAGCGGCGGCGACCACCACGGGCTTGGGCTCGCTGGGTGGCGGCGAGGCGAGCGCCACCGTCGGTGGCGTCGCATCCGGAGTCGCGGGAATCGGTTTGGGGTCGGCGGCCATGGTCGGTGGCGGCGGCGTGGCGATCGATCCCGGCCCGCCGCACGATTTGATCGCCACCGACACGCCCACCAGCGCCAGCGTCACGCCCGCGGCCAGCATGGCGATGCCGCGGAAGCGCAGCCGAATCTTCAGCGTGCGCGGACCGGCGGTGATCGGCTCCGTCACCATCGCCGCTTGCGGTGTCACCGTGCCCGGCACCGGCGGCGGCATCGGACGTTCTTGCGGCGTCACCAGCTCGGCCTCGCTGAGATCCAGCGCCAGGCCCGAGTCGGGTACCGCGTTCATGTTGGCCGGCAACGCGCCCGGCGTCGGCTGCTCCTGACTGACCGGCACTTGCCGGGTCAGCGGCGTGGCGCCGTCTTTGTCCGCCAGCTCGGTCAGCCAGCGGACAAGCTCGGTCTGACCGACGGGGCGGAACGCCAGCCGCATCACTTGTTCGACGTCGATCAACATCTCTTCGGCGCGCTGGTAACGATCGTCGGGCGCCTTGCCCATCGCTTTGCGAATCACCCGGTAAAGCTCAGGGTTCAATCCCGGGCGCGCCGTCTCGGGCGGCAGGAAGTCGCCGCTTTTCACCTGCATCAACGTTTCGAAGTCAGTGGGCGCGTCGAAGGGATAGTGCCGCGTGATCATCACGTACAGCATCGTTCCCAGCGAAAATAGATCCGACCGCGCGTCGATCTCGCTGCCCGAGGCTTGTTCGGGCGACATGAAGGCGATCTTGCCTTTGATCATGTTGCCCAGGCTTTGCTCGCGCTTGATGGCCGCCTTGGCGATGCCAAAGTCGGTCAGCTTCACCTCGCCTTGTTCGCTGATGAGAACGTTGTGCGGGCTGACGTCGCGGTGAACGATCCCCAGCGGATTTCCGTCGCGCGTCTTCGCGTGCGCGTACGCCAGCGCTCGACAGACCTCGGCCGTCACGTAAAGCGCCAGCGGCGGCGGAAACGGCGTGCCCGCCGTCTTGGCCCGCCGCAACACGGCATCCAGCGTCCAGCCGTCGACCAGCTCCAGCGCCAGAAAATAACGGCCGTCCTCTTCGCCCAGATCCAGGACCTGGACGATGTTGCTGTGGTTGAGGCTCATGGCGATATGAGCCTCGTCGACCAGCATGTGCCGAAACTGCGGATCGGCGTAAAACTCGGTGAAAATCCGCTTGAGGACGACACCCTTCTCGAAACCTTGGGCGCCGTGCTGTTTCGCCAGGAAGATTTCGGCGGTCCCGCCATCGGCGATCTTTCGCACGATGGAGTATTTGGACTGCAACGTCATCCGATCGTTCAGAGGTCAGGGACGTTAACACGTCGGTAACGCTTGATAACCGCCGATCAATGAATCAATTTAGATCGGAATGACGATGTCGGGGGATGGGAGGCGGTCGCGGGGGGGGCGTACTGTCCTTCTGGTCGAAGACGATCCGGACGTCCGCGACGTTCTGGAAGACGAGCTGGAACAGGGCGGATACACGGTCATTCCGGCCGCCAATGGAAAGCAGGCGCTGGATTTCCTGATCCTTAATCGCCCGGAAAAAGCGGACGTGGTGATTCTGGATTTGATGATGCCGATGGTGTCGGGATGGGAAGTGCTGGATCGGATGCACGCCAATCCGCAATTGGCAGAAATTCCGGTAATCGTCCTCAGCGCCGTTTCTTTGGATCGCCCCGACGCGCTGGGCGGCCGGCCAAAGGGATCGGTGAATGTGCGCAAATTCATTCCCAAGCCGTTCTCCTTACGACAGATCTTTGACGCCTTGTCCGGCTGCCTGGGCCCGGGCGCCGCCGCCGACCAAGCCTGACAGCAGAAGCGCACCAACGCGCGGTCGTCGCAAACCTTCACTGGCTTCACGACAAACGGCAATCATTCGGCCGGCGAACGAGCCTAATTGTGGGGTTTGCCGATCGCGCGTACGATTCTGGCGGAAGTCATACGGAATGCGCGATCGGATTCTCCTTGTGGACGACGAGCCG
>DASXQB010000232.1:0-3408 GCA_036493295.1 Polyangia bacterium
ATCGGAATTGGCCCCGGCCGCACGGCGGGATTTCTCAAGCTGCTGGCGCGCCGTTACACCGGCATCGACTATTCGCCATTCATGGTCGAGGGCGTTCGCCGCACGCACCCCGACGTGGACGTTCGACTGATGGACATGCGCGATCTGTCGGCCTGGCCTGCGGAGACCTTTCAGTTTGTGCTCGCCACCAGCAATGTCCTCGATGCCGTTGGCCACGAAGACCGCCTGCGCACGCTGGGCGAGGTTCACCGCGTGCTGGCGCCGGACGGCATCTTCGCGTTCTCCTCGCACAACCGTCACTATCACCTGGCCGGCCGCGGGCCGCGCCTGGCGTATTCACGCAACCCGATCACCCAGCTTTTGCTGGCCGGGCGCTATCTGCAGTGCTGGCGCAATCATCGCCGCGTTTCGATCAACCGTCGGCAGGCCCCGGACTATGCGCTGTTTGACGATCCCGGCCACGACTTCGCGCTGATTCACTATTACATCACTCGTCAGTGTCAGGCGGTTCAGCTGGACCAGGTCGGGTTTGCGCTGCTGGACATCGTGGATGGCCAGGGCCGCGACGTCGGCCCGACCGACGACGATGCGGCCAGTCCCAGCCTGATGTACGTGGCCCGCCGAAAAAGCCGCTTCTAGACCGCTGCGGGTTCCCGCCTTGCGGACCGGTATTTTTGTTGCCACTTTCATTCACACGGCAATGACACTGATCCGCGACATCATGTCTAGCCCCGTCGAGGTTCTGCAGATCGGGGACTCGCTGGATCTGGCCCGGCGACTGATGCGCAAGGGTCGCATCCGTCACCTGCCGGTGATTGACGGCCAGGAACAACTGATCGGGCTCATCACCCACCGCAAGATCGTCGGCGCCTGGCTGAGCCACGGCGATCCCGCGCACGAGCGCCGCCGCGAAGTGGCCCGCGACGTCCCGGTCGAGATGCTGATGGAGAAAGACGTCATCACCACCTGGCCGGAAGCGCCCGCCGCCGAAGCCATCACCTTGATGCAGACCCGACGAATCGGCTGCTTGCCCGTTCTGGACGAAGACAAGGTCGTCGGGATCATCACCGAAAGCGACTTCATGAAGTTCGCGCGTCTGTACTTCGAGCGGGAGGACAGCCGGTAAGACCGGGACGCCAGGCTGCCCCGAAGGGTTGCTGCGAAGGGGCGCGCCTTTTTTTGTAGCCGCCGGCGGGGCCCCCTCTGGACAAACCAACAGGCGTCGTCAGTATTTTTTCCCCGTGGACATGCCATCTCAGGAAGCCCGGACGGGCATCGCTGGCCTGGACGACATTCTTCGCGGCGGGTTCCCTCGGGGAAGGATCTACCTGGTCGAAGGTGATCCGGGCGTGGGCAAGACCACGCTGGCCCTGCGGTTCCTCATGGAAGGAAGGCGTGAAGGCGAGCGGGTCATCTATATCACCCTGTCCGAGACCAAGGAGGAGCTGTCCGCCGTGGCCGCTTCGCATGGGTGGACCCTGGACGGCATCGATGTGCACGAACTGGCGGCACCCGCCGCCTTCAGCGGCGACGACGAGAACACCCTGTTTCATCCGTCGGAGGTAGAGCTGGCGGAGACGACCAAGAGCGTGGTCGATCTGTGTACGCGGATCAGACCGCAGCGGGTGGTCTTCGATTCCCTGTCGGAGATCCGCCTCCTGGCCCAGAGCCCGCTGCGGTACCGGCGCGAGGTGCTGGCCCTCAAGCAGTATTTCGCCGGCCGCGGTTGCACGGTGTTGCTGCTGGACGATCGCACGAGCTCCACCGGCGACTGCCACCTGCAAAGCATCGCCCACGGCGTGGTGTCACTGGAGCAACTGGCCCCGCTTTACGGAGCCCAACGCCGGCGGTTGCGCATCGTCAAATTGCGCGGCGTGCCCTTTCGCGGTGGCTATCACGACTTCGTCATCGAGCATGGCGGGCTGCGGGTTTTCCCGCGCTTGGTTGCCTCGGAGCACGTGCGTCCGTTCGAGCGCGGCGCCGCGTCGTCCGGCATACCGTCGCTGGATCTCATGCTGGGCGGCGGCCTGGATCGCGGCACCAGCACGTTGTTCCTGGGCCCGGCCGGCGCCGGCAAATCAACGCTGTCAACGCAATGGATGGCCGCCGCTGCCGCCCGGGGCGAACGATCGGCCCTTTACGCCTTCGACGAGAGCACGCAGACGTTCATCTCGCGGTCGCGGTCGGTCGGCATCGACGTCGAGCCCGTCATTCAATCGGGGCGAGTCGCCGTCAGACACATCGATCCCGCCGAGATCCCGCCGGGACAGTTCGTCGACGACGTCCGCCGCTCAGTCGACGAAGAGGGAATACGGCTGGTCGTCATCGACAGCATCAACGGCTACATGAACGCCATGCCCGACGAATCGTTTTTGCTGCTGCAGATGCACGAACTGCTCACTTTCCTGGGGCAGCGCGGGGTGGTGACAATTTTGGTGATGGCTCAGCACGGGCTGATTGGCGACGCGATCATCAGCCCGACCGATGTCAGCTATCTGGCCGACACGGTGTTGTTGTTGCGCCACTTCGAGACCAACGGCGGGTTGAGGAAGGCCATTTCGGTGCTGAAGAAACGCACCGGCCAGCACGAACGAACCATTCGAGAGCTGAAGCTGAGCACGGCGGGAATCACCACCGGCGAACCACTGACCCGACTTCGCGGCATTTTGACCGGCGTCCCCCTTTTTCAGACCGAGGCCGCCTTCCCCAATGGTGTTGACCCGGGTGAATGACCAGAGCAAAGGCGCCGTGGAACGCGTCCTGATCTTGGCGCCTTCCGGCCGTGACGCCGAGCTGGCGGCCCAGATCCTTGCCCAGGCAGCCATCCGCGCATCGGTCTGCGCCGACGTCGCCCACCTGATCGACTCGTACAAGAAAGGCGCCGGCGCCGCTATTCTGACCGAGGAGGCGCTGACCACGCCGGTCGTCCGGCAGCTGGGCGAGGCGCTGGCCACCCAACTGCCGTGGTCCGATTTCCCGCTGCTGATCTTCACGTCGAAGGCCGCCTCGACGCATGACAACCGGCGCGCCCTGGAGCGATTCACCGATCTCGGCAACGTCACGGCTCTGGAACGTCCGCTTCACCCACTGACCATGGTCAGCGCCGTACGTGCCGCCCTGCGAGCCCGCCGCCGCCAATACCACATGCGAGCGGCGTTCGAACAGCGCGAGCGTGAGATCCGACAGCGCGACGAGTTTCTGGCGATGCTGGGTCACGAGCTGCGCAATCCGCTAGGCGCGATTCAGAACGCTGCCCATCTGGCGCTGAAGCTGGCGCCTTCGGTGGCGGCGCTGGAACGCCCGCTGTCCTTGATCCACCGGCAGGTGCGCAACCTGACCCAGCTGGTCGACGATCTCCTGGAAGTGGCGCGGGTGACGTCGGGCAAGATAGCCCTCAAGAAGCAACCG
>DASXQB010000233.1:0-3223 GCA_036493295.1 Polyangia bacterium
TCGATTTGGTCTTGATCGGAGCCGGCCTCAACGTCGCCAGCCGATCGATCGCCCGCGCGTTGTTCGGCTGGAAGCGATACCCGGGCAAGGCACCAGACATCTGCCGCGCGGTGATCGAGGATTGCTGGACCGGCGATTTCTTCGCTGGATCAGCCGGCCACTTCAAGCAGTTCTGGACCCGCGATCTGGCGATGTGCACGCCCGCGCTGTGCCGGATGGGGTTTCGCGATCGGGTGCTGCAGTCGTGGGCCTTCGGCCTGGACCGGTTCGCCCGCGCGGGCAAGATCACCACCACCATCTTCAACAGACGGTTCCCGCGCGACGTTTATGCATACGCGTGTGATTCGGTGCCGATGACGTTGTTCGCTTTGCGCCACGCCGGGGCGAACGACCTCATCGTCCAGCACCGCGAGCTCTTGAGCCGGGAGATTCAGCGCTTTGCCGACACCGTGCTGGATCGCCAGCTTGGTCTGGCTCGCACCGACGGTTATTTCTCGGGGCCGCGCGACTGCATGACCGGCCGCTCGACCGTCTTCGCCAACACCATGATCGCGCTTTTGTCGCGGCTGCTGGAAGACGATCCGCTGCTGCCGAACCCGTTCGCCGGCGTCGATGTCCGCGCGAATATGCTGCGCCACCACTGGACCGGCGACTTCTTCCGCGATTCGCTGTGCCGGCAAGAACCTTCGGGCGACGGCAACATCTGGCCTTATTTCTTCGACGTCTTCACCGATAAGGAAATGCAGCGGCGGTCGTTCGCCACCTTAGAGGCGCGCGGGTTCACCAAGCCGATCCCGCTACGCTATTTCGAACGCCGGCTGCCGGAGAGCGAGCTGCCGATCCCCAAGATGTTCACGCCCAACTATCAGGGTGATCCCAGCTGGACGCAGCTTGCCCCGGTTTATCTAGGACTGCTGGCCGACATCGATCGCCCCCAGATGCTGCAGCACCGCGACCACATGGCGGAGTTCATCGAACGCGACGGCAATTACCTCGAGCTTTACACCCCGGAAGGCAAACCTTACAAAGGCCGCGCGATGATGTACTACGCCGATGAGGGCATGCTCTGGGCGTCGATGTTCCTCGACCTATACAACCGATAGGGACGCGGCCCGCCGGCGGCGGCCCTGGCCACGGAGGGCGGCCGTCATTAGATTGGGCATATGGCCATTGCCAGCGTGAACCCAGCAACGGGTGAGACCGTCCGCGTTTTTGAAGCGCTCGATGACGGCGAGCTGGACCGCCGGTTGGATCGCGCGGCGCGGGCGTTTGAATCCTGGCGGCTGCGGACGCTGGACGATCGCTGCCTGATGCTGCGCCGGGCGGCCGAGTTATTCGAGCAGGAGACGGCCGCGCTCGCCCGGCTTTGCACCATCGAGATGGGCAAGCCGATCACGGCGGCCGAGCAAGAAGTGCAAAAGTGCGCGGCCGGCTGCCGCTACTACGCCGCGCAGGCGGATCGCATCCTGGCGCCCCAGGTTGTGCGCCAAGGCGGCGGCGTCCTGGAACGGATCGAATTGCAGCCGCTGGGCGTGGTGTTGGCAGTGATGCCGTGGAATTTTCCTTACTGGCAGGTGATCCGCTTCGCCGCGCCCGCCTTGGCGGCGGGCAACGTGGCGTTACTCAAACACGCCTCCAACGTCCCGCAGTGCGCGCTGGCCCTGGACGATCTTTTTCGGCGCGCCGGCGCGCCCGAGGGTGTCTTCCAGACGCTGCTTGTCGGCGCGCGTGCCGTCGAGCGCATCATCGCCGACGAACGAGTGGCGGCGGTGACTTTGACCGGTAGCGAGGACGCTGGCCGGCAGGTGGCAACCGCGGCCGGCAAGCACATCAAGAAAAGCGTGCTGGAGCTGGGCGGAAGCGATCCGTTCATCGTCCTGCCCAGCGCCGATCTGGACGCCGCCGTCGAGACCGCGGTGAAAGCGCGCACCGTGAACACCGGCCAGTCGTGCATCGCCGCCAAGCGGTTCATCATCGCCGCCAGCGTCTACGATCAATTCATCCCTCGTTTTGTCGCCGCGATGGAAGCCTTGCGCGTCGGCGATCCGCTTTTGCCTGACACCCAGATCGGCCCGCTGGCCAGCGCAGCCGGCGTCGATGCGATCGAGGATCAAGTCGCGCGCAGCATCCGCGCGGGGGCGCGACTTTTGACCGGCGGCAAGCGCATCGGCACGCGCGGAAACTTCTTTGCGCCGACGGTGCTGGGCGACGTGCCGCCCGACGCGCCGGTGGCGCGTGAAGAGACCTTCGGGCCGGTGGCGGCGGTGTTCCGAGTGCCGTCGCTCGATGCCGCCATCGCCCTGGCCAACAACACCACCTTCGGCCTGGGCGCCGCCGCTTTCACCCGCGAGCGATCGGAAGCGGAACGGTTGGCGCGCGATCTGGCGGCGGGCAGCGTGTTCATCAACAGCATGGTGGCGTCCGATCCCCAGTTTCCTTTCGGCGGGATCAAACGTTCCGGCTACGGGCGCGAGCTGGCCGATGTCGGTATGCGCGAGTTCGTCAACGTCAAGACCGTGCGCATGGCCGGGCTTTAGGCGGCGCCGCGCGGGCGGCGGTTCAGGCTTCCGCTTCGATCTTTTTCAGGCGCCGCAGCTCGGGCACGCGCCAGCTGATCAGACCAACCACGCCGACGGTGATGGCGCCGCCCACCACCACCGAGGTCACCGTGCCCAGCAAGCGCGCCGCCACGCCCGATTCAAAGGCACCGATCTCGTTCGACGAACCGACGAAGATCTGATTGACCGATGAGATCCGCCCCAGCATGTGGGTCGGCACCATCACCTGCATCATCGTGCTGCGCACGAAGATGCTCAGCATGTCGGCGCCGCCGCTGATCGCCAGCACGGCCAGCGAGAACCAGAACGTCCGCGACAGCGCGAAGGCGATCATGCACAGACCGAACAGGGCCACCGCGGCCAGAAAGGTCGGCCCGGCTTTGCCCGGCGGCGGCCGCAAGGCCAAAAAAATGGACACCACCACCGCCCCCACCGCCGGCGCCGCCCGCAACATGCCCAGTCCCTGCGGCCCGACGTGCAGGATCGAATCGGCGAACACCGGAAGGATGGCCACTGCTCCGCCGAACAGCACGGCCAGCAGATCCAGCGTCATCGCGCCCAGAAAAAGCCGGCGTTTTATCAGGAATGCCAAGCCCTCGCGCAGACTGTCCAGCAGCGCCACACTCACCGCGGGCCGCGTCCGCGCCGGCACGGCGATGCGCCAC
>DASXQB010000234.1:0-11512 GCA_036493295.1 Polyangia bacterium
GCTGTCGTCCATCAGGATCGCCGGGCTCAAGCTGTACGGTTGCAGCGCCACCTTGTCGGTGCCGGTATTGGTCAAGGTGACTCTCACGGCGTTCATCGTCGGGCAGGTGCCGACGTCGTAGGACTGCGGCACCAGCTTGCCGGCGGGCGCGGTGCCGGCGCTGAAGGGCCCACTCAAGCTGAAAGCGACGGTGGCCACCTGGGAAAACAACAGGCTGGTGTCGTCGGTGGTCTTCACGTCGGTGAAGTAACCTTGCTCGCCTGGGCCAAGGCAACTGTCGGTGAAGTCGCCGTCGGACAGCATGCCGACGGAACCGTCGACGTAGATCCGATCATTGGGATCGGGCATGGCCAGCGCGTTGCCGGCGGCGTCCAGCCACCGATAGCTGATGCCTTTGATCGAGCACAACATGCTGGTGCCGATGTTGGTGATGGCGATGCTGAGGTATGCGCTTTCCGAGGTGGCGGTGGGTCGCCACAGGTAACCGTCGCCGACCATCAGATCGGGGATGATGCCTTCGGCGCGGACTTCGATCTTCTTGCGCTGGACGGCGGTGTTGATCGCGGTTTGGCCCAGCGCCGCGCCGGTCATGTCGGCGGTGTTGTTCGCGGTCAGCGCCGCGCCGGGGGCCAGCGTCGACTTCGTACCTTGCCACACGCAGGCGCTGAAATCGTCGGCGTCGCTGCCTCCCGCGTCACTGTTGCCGCCGACGCCGCCGCCATCCGGCCCGCTTTTCGCGCCGGCCCCACCGCCGCACGCGCCGCCGATCAAAAGAGACGCCGCCAGCGCGGCGGCGCAAAGCCGCGCCGAACGGCGACCGTCTGGTCTTGCCCCCACGAAACCTATTGTACGATGGTCGCGTCGCCCTTGGTGGGATCGGCGTCGACGGCGTAGCTGCCCTTGGCCAGGCGAAGGACGGGCAACGTCTTGCCGCCTTGCTGTACCTTCAGCGTCGTCGGGTCGCTGCCGTCGGTGGTGGTGACGAGATACGACAGCACCGTGTCGTAGGTCAGGCAGTTGGCCGGCTGGGTTCCGAACTTCAGCGTGCTGCCGGTCAGCGTCGGCATCGTGCAGTACTGGCGCGCCCAGCGATAGCGCAGCACCGGCGTCGGCCCCTCGGCCCACAGCTGGCCAGCGTCCATCTTCATCTTCACGTAATCAAGGTGGGCTTTGTACTCGGCGACCGGCAGCGCTTCCCAGACGTCGGGATCGCCTTCGAAGCCGTGCACCTCACGCAGGGCCCAGCCTTTGGCGGTGATGGCATCGTCCACTTGCCGTTGCAACACCAGCTGCCGGCAGGCGGCCGGCGACATCGCCGGCGTGGTCACGTATTGCACGACGCCCGCGCATTTGGGATCCGTGATGTACGTCGAGTACGCCGGACCGTAGACGTCGAAGTTCAGCTTGAAGCTGTCGGCGAAGGTGGCGGTGTTGGTGGTGGGTATGTCGCTGCCGCAACGAGCGCCGAGATAGTTCAGGCCCTTGATGCGGGCGATGGCTGCGGGATCGCAGACGTCGTAAGGGAAAATGAAGAAGACGATGGGGATGCCCAGCTTGCTCTTCAGCAAGGCGGTCGAATCGTCGATCTCGGTCTTCCAGTCGGTCGACAGCGGGGCGATCGGATCGCAGGCCGCGGCCAGGTTCTTGTCGCTGGTCATGCAGGGATGATTGGTCGAGTGATTGAACACGTCGTGACCGTCGGCGATCATCGCTTTCAGCTTGGCCCACTTGGTGTCGTCGCATTTGCTGGTGATGACGCCATAGCCGCCGTGGATCCCGCGCATGGTCTGTTCGGGCTCGGCGATGGCCATGGCGCCGGTCACGCTGTCGTCGCAGATGTCGTCGTGGATGATGCTGTACGCGGCGGTGGCGTTGCCATGCCAGGTCGCCACGGCGCCTAGCTTGAAGGCCGCGGTGGCCGGCATGCCACTGTCGGTGGCGCTGGTGTCGCTGCCCGCGTCAGTGTTGCTGGTGTCGCTGCCGGCGTCGGTGACAGCACCGCCCGACCCGGTGCTGCCGCCCGTCGCCGCCGCGCCGCCCGAGCCGGTCGCGCCGCCGCTGCCGGCGCTGGCACCGCCTGTCCCCGCGCCGCCGCTGCCGGTCGCGCCGCCCGAGCCCGCGCCGCCGCTGCCGGATGAACCGCCAGGCGAACTCGAACACGCGCCCGCCGCCAGGGCGAGACACGACGACACCAATAAATGACCCCAAGCAGATCGAATCACGAAGGCCTCCTGCCGGATTAAGGGGTAAGTATGCTCTCGGCTTTGTCGCTATTTCGAGTCAAACCAGCAGCCAGAACGGATTGCGCTCGGCGGTCCAACGGTTAACGGCGGACAAACCATGGTTCGCGCAATCCCTTCATACAGTTGATCGGGCCGCGGCGATCAGATCAATTCCCGGTGACCGCGGTGATAAATTGTTCTGCCATGGTTGGTTTCTGGCAGGGCAAGCGCGTGGTGGTCACCGGCGGCGCCGGTTTTCTGGGCAGCTTCGTGGTCGAGCGCCTGCAAGCCGGCGGGGCCACCGTGGTGGTCCCGCGCTCGCGCGAGTATGACCTGGTCGATCGTGCCGCCTGCGCGCGGCTGCTGCGCGACGCTCGACCCGACGTGGTCATTCACCTGGCCGCGCGCGTCGGCGGCATAGGGGCCAATCGTGACAATCCCGGTCGGTTCTTGTTCGAGAACCTGATGATGGGCACGCAGCTTTTCGAAGAATGCCGGCTGGCCAAGATTCCCAAGCTGATCGCCACCGGCACCATCTGCGCGTATCCAAAGTTCGCGCCCATTCCTTTCAAAGAGGACGACATCTGGAACGGCTATCCGGAAGAAACCAACGCGCCGTACGGACTGGCCAAAAAAATGATGCTGGCCCAGTCGCAGGCCTACCGCGACCAGTACGGCATGAACAGTGTGGTGGTGTTTCCGGTGAACTTGTACGGGCCGCGCGACAATTTTGATCTGCAGTCATCGCACGTCATCCCGGCGATGATTCGCAAGTTCGTCTCGGCGCGCGCCGCCGGGCAGCCCGAGGTGGGGCTGTGGGGCGACGGCACGCCCACGCGCGAGTTCTTGTATGTCGAGGACGCCGCCGACGGGATCTTGCTGGCCGCCGAACGCTATGACTCCAGCGATCCGGTGAACCTGGGCAGCGGCGAGGAGATCTCCATCCGCGATCTGGCCACGCTGATCGCGCGCGCCACCGGCTTTGAAGGAAAGTTCATCTGGGACACCAGCAAGCCCAACGGCCAGCCGCGGCGTCGCCTGGACGTCAGCCGGGCCAAGGCACGATTTGGTTTCGAGGCGCGCACGCCATTTTCCGTCGGCATTCCCAAGACGGTGGCGTTCTATCAGGACCACCGCGCCGAAATTGACGGTCGCTGACGCGGTCTTGACCGAATTGGCCCACGCCCGAAATGCAGGGCCGGGCGGCAATTAGCGGATCATTGTTCGACTAGAAACGCAGTCGAAATATGCCTCGCCTACCCTTGATTCATGGTCGAACGAAGGGGCAAGGGACGATTGGCAAGGGCGGGCGGCCGGCCGTCGCGTCGCGATTTCGTGAAGATCGGGGCGGCGGGTCTGGCGGTTCCGGCGTTGCTGAACGCTCGTATCAGCTGGGCCAGCGACGCGCCCGAGACGGCGGATCTGAAGTTCGGGATCATCGCCCTGACCGATTGTTCGCCCATCGTCATCGCCCACGAAAAGGGCCTGTTCAAGAAGTACGGCATCAACTCGACGGTCAGCAAAGGGGCCAGCTGGGCGGCCATCCGCGACGCGCTGTCGAACGGCGACATCCAGGGCACGCACATGCTGATCGGGATGCCCATCGCATCGACCATGGGCCTGCTTGGCTCGCCGAAAAAGCCGATGATCGTCCCCTGGCTTTTGAACCGCAACGGCCAGTCGATCTCGCTCAAGACCGAGCTCAAGGGAAAGGTCGCGGCTGATCCCAAGGCGCTGAAACCCTATGTCATGGAGGCCAAGACCAAGGGCCAGCCGATGACGTTCGCCATGACCTTCCCGCCCGGCACGCACGCCATGTGGGTGCGGTACTGGCTGGGCGCGGGCGGCATCAACCCGGACAAGGACGTGGCGTTGGTGGTCGTCCCGCCGGCTCAGATGGTGGCCAACATGAAGGTCGGCAAGATGGACGGCTTCTGCGTCGGTGAGCCGTGGAACGCCCGCACCATCGCCGACGGCATCGGCTTCACCGCCATCAACACCCAGGACATCTGGAAGGATCACCCGGAGAAGGTCTGCGCCTTCACCGCCGAATTCGCCGACAAGAACCCGAAGACGGTCAAGGCGGTGTGCAAGGCGTTGAACGAGGCCAGCGTCTGGCTGGACGACATGAAGAACCGTCCGGAGCAGGCGCAGATCGTCTCGCGCGCCACGTACATCAACTGTCCGCCGGAGACCATCCTGGGCCGCATGCAGGGTCATTACGACTTTGGCGACGGGCGAAAGAAGGAAGATTCGAACTACATGATCTTCTCGTCGCGGAACTGCAATTACCCGCAGCCCAAGTACGCGGTGTGGTGGCTAACGCAGTTCCGGCGCTGGGGCATGGTGCCGTCGCCGCCCGACTATCACGGCGTGGCCAAGGAAGTCATGCGCGGCGACATCTACGAAGAAGCGATGAAGGAGATCGGCTACAAGCACGGCGGCCGCAACGACAAGCCCGAGACGCTGTTCGACGGGGCGGTGTTCGATCCGGCCCACCCGGAGAAATTCGCCGCCGGTTTCGAGATCCACAACCTCAAGGCGTAAGCGACGACGATGGCCACCTCTTCAACCGACAAACTACGGTCGTTTCCGTTTTCGTCGCTGCTGCTGCCGCTGGCAGGCATCGGGATGGTGGTGGCCTTCTGGGCCATCTCCAGCGCGACCTGGTCGACGAATCTGCCGTCGCCGGCGAAGACCTGGCAGGTCAGCAAACCTTTCATCACGGCGCCGTTCGAAAAGCGGGGCGAGCTGGATCAAGGCATCGCCCGCTTTGCTTGGTATTCGCTGTGGCTGGTGGCCAAGGGTTATGCGCTGGCCATCCTGGTGGGAACGCCGCTCGGCTTTCTGCTCGGGCGATCCAAGCTGTTCGCCAAAAGCTTTGACCCGCTGATTCAGATCCTGCGTCCGGTGTCGCCGCTGGCCTGGTTGCCGCTGGGCCTGGTGCTGTTTCAAAAATCGCAGCCGGCGGCGTTGTTCACCATCGCCATCTGCGCGATGTGGCCGACGGTCTTGAACACCGCGATGGGCGTGCGGGCCATCCCGCAGGATTATTTGAACGTGGCGCGCGTGCTGCAACTGTCGCCCAGCAAGACGTTCTTCAAGATCTTGCTGCCCGCGGCGCTGCCGTCGATGTTCACCGGCTATCGCTTGAGCCTGGGGATCGCCTGGCTGGTGATCGTCGCGGTCGAGATGCTGACCGGCAGCCCCGGCATCGGGGGCTTTCTGTGGCAGGAGTACAACAGCCTCATCTACGAACACATCATCCTGTGCATCGTCACCATCGGCGTGGTCGGCTTTGCCCTCGATCGCATGATGAGCGTGGTCGAGCGGCGGCTGCGGGCGGCGTAACGGACACACGGGAGAACAGCGGTGGTGGCATTTCTTGAGCTTCGGGGGATCAGCAAGGGCTACGGCGATTCCCGTCCTAACCAGCGCACGGAGGTCCTGCGCGACATCAACCTCAAGGTCGACGAAGGCGAGTTCGTGGCCATCGTCGGGTATTCCGGCGCGGGCAAGACGACGTTGATTTCGCTGCTGGCCGGTCTGCTGGCGCCCGACGCCGGCACGCTGCTGCTGGACGGAAAGCCGATCACCGGGCCGGGGCCGGATCGCGGCGTGGTCTTTCAAACCTATGCGCTGTTGCCGTGGATGACGGCCTTCGAGAATATTTTTCTCGCCGTCGAACCGCTGTTCCCGAAGCTTTCGCTGGCGGAAAAACGCGCCCATGCCCAGCGCTATCTGGAGATGGTGAACCTGGGACCAGCGCGCGACAAACGACCCAGTGAACTGTCGGGCGGCATGCGCCAGCGGGTCTCGCTGGCCCGCGCGCTGGCCATGAACCCGCGCGTCCTGCTGATGGATGAACCGCTGTCGGCGCTGGACGCGCTGACGCGGGCGACGTTGCAAGGCGAGATCGAACGCATCTGGGCCCAGGACAAAAAGACCGTCGTGATGATCACCAACGACGTCGACGAAGGGATCTTGCTGGCCGATCGGATCGTCCCGCTGTCGGCCGGGCCGGCGGCGACCTTCGGTCCGGACATTCGCGTCGAGCTTTCACGGCCGCGCGATCGCAAGTCGCTGAATCATGACCCGCGCTTTGCGCGCATTCGCAACCAGGTGATCGAATATTTGCTGGGGCCGGGCGGCCGCAAGCGAGCGGCGGCGCCGATGGCCGCAGCAGTGGTCGCGCCCGCCAAGCCGCAAGCTGAGCCGACGCCGCTCGGCCGCGCCGCCGCCGACGAGGGAGCCGCCGCTTGATCCCTGACGCGGAGAACCCGCTGATTCAAAAGTACCTGGAGATCTCGTACCTGACGAAGACCTACGCCACCCCGAAGGGCCCGGTTTCGGTGGTGCGGGAATTCAACCTGGTGATCAAGAAAGGCGAGTTCGTCTCGTTGATTGGTCATTCCGGTTGCGGCAAATCGACCGTGCTGGCGATCGTGGCGGGACTTTCGGACAGCACCGAAGGCGGCGTGCTGATCGAGAACCGCGAGATCACCGGCCCGGGTCCCGATCGTGGCGTGGTCTTTCAAGCACCTTGCCTGTTGCCCTGGCTGACCGCGTTCGACAACGTGCTTTTGGGCGTGGAGCAGGCGATGCCGAACGCCAGCCGCACCGACCGGCGCGCGCTGGTGACGGAGACGCTGGAGCTGGTGGGCCTGGGCGATGCCCTGCACAAGAAACCGACCGAGATGTCGGGCGGCATGCAACAGCGGGTGGGGATCGCCCGCGCCTTCGCCCTGCGGCCCAAGGTGTTGCTGCTGGACGAACCGTTCGGAATGCTGGACGCGCTGACGCGCTATGAACTGCAGCAGGTGTTGATCGATCTGTGGTCGCGGCACCGGACCACCGCGCTGATGGTCACCCACGACGTCGACGAGGCGCTGTTTCTCTCTGATCGTATCGCGATGATGACCAACGGGCCGGAGGCGCGCATCGGGCGCATCATGAACGTGCCGTTCGCGCGCCCGCGCGAACGAACCGCGGTGATCGAACACCCCGACTACTACGCCCGGCGTGAGGATCTCATCGGGTTTCTCGAGGAGTACGCCCACGGCGCCGGACGGCCAGCCGACGTCGCGCCGCCTGCCGCTGACGCGGCCTGAATGCACCGGGCCCCGGTTCGTGCCACAATGTTTGCCGTTTGATCACGATTCCGTTTGAGCGTCATGTATTGCCTAACGGCCTGACCGTCATCCTCCACGAGGATCACACCAGCCCTCTGGTGGTGGTCGATCTTTGGTACCACGTCGGGTCCAAGGACGAAGATCCGGGCCGCACCGGCTTTGCCCACCTGTTCGAACACCTGATGTTCATGGGCTCGAAGAACGCGCCCTATCCGTCGTTCGACGCGGTGATGGAGATGTGGGGCGGCCATAACAACGGCACCACCAGCAACGACCGCACGAACTATTATGAGGTCGGCCCGAAGAATCTTCTCGAGACCTTCCTGTGGCTGGAGGCCGATCGCATGGCCACGCTGGCCGAGGTGATCACCGAGGACGAACTGAACCGCCAGCGCAAGGTGGTGCAGAACGAACGCCGGCAATCGTACGAGAACCGCCCCTACGGCCGCGCCGAGCTGGTGATCCCCGAGGTGATGTACCCGGCGCAGCACCCGTACCACTGGCCGACCATCGGGTCGCACGAAGATCTGGAAGCGGCCAGCGTGGCCGACGTGAAGGCATTCTTCGAACGGTTCTATCGCCCGTCGAACGCCAGCCTGGTCGTCGGCGGCGACTTCGACCCGAAGGCGGCGCTCGCGATGATCGACCGCTATTTCGGTTGGCAAGACAACCGCCCGGTCCCCCGTCGGGCGACGGCGGCGCCGGCCGTGCTGGCCGAGAATCACGCCGTCACCGAGACCGATCGCGTGCAGCTGCCGCGCCTGCGGCTGTGCTGGCACTCGCCGGCGCTGTATGCCCCCGGCGATGCCGACCTTGATATGGCGGCGCACATTCTGGGCGGCGGAAAATCCAGTCGCCTTTACAAGACGTTGGTGTTCGACCGGCGCATTGCCCAGGACGCGTTCGCTTACCAGGGCTCGCAGATGCTGGGCAGCCTGTTCCAGATCGGCGTCACCGCCAAACCCGGTTTCACCCTGGACGACATGCAACGCGCCGTCGACGAAGAGTTGGATCGATTGGTCTCGCACGGCCCGACCGCCGAAGAGCTGGAACGGGCCCGCAATAGTCATCTAGCGGATTTTTTCAAAGGCCTCGATCATCTGCAGACGCGCGCGGATCTGCTGAACCACTACGAACACCTGCTGGGCGATCCCGGCGCTTGCCAGCAGGACATCGGTCGCTATGAAGCGGCCACCGTCGGTTCCGTGCGCGACGCCCTGGCCAAGGTAGCGGCCGGCCGGCGGCTGGATCTGCGCGTGCTGCCCGGTGGACCGCCCGGCGATTTGCCCGAAGACGATCAGGCGGAGGCCTCGTGATGGACACGCCGACGCAAATGCAGGCGCCGCCGTCGGTGGGGCCGCTGCCGCCGCTGCGCACGCCGGTGCTGCAGACGTTCGCGCTGTCGAACGGCTTGCAAGTGGTGGTGGTCGCGCGCCACGCGGCGCCCATCGTTTCGCTGACGCTGATGTTTCGCGCCGGCTCCGACGCCGAGCCGCCGGGGTTGACGGGCCTGGCCTCGCTGACCGCCGAGATGCTGGACGAAGGGGCCGGCGATCGCAGCGCCCTGGATCTGGCGGCGGATCTGGAACAGCTGGGCGCCGACCTGTGGCTGGGCGCGGGTCGCGACGGTTCACAGCTGAATCTACAGGTGCCGCGCAAAGGTTTTGAACCGACGCTGGCCATCGCCGCCGACGTGCTGTTGCGTCCGCGCCTGGCCGCCGCCGACTGGGAGCGCGTCCTGCACGATCGCCTGACCGCGCTGAGCCAGCGGCGCGATCAACCCGAAGCGGTGGCCAACATCGTCGCCGATCGGGTCTTGTACAGCGACGATCATCCGTACGGCCAGTCGTCGGAAGGGCGCGAGTCAACCGTCCAGCGCATCACCCTCGCCGACATCGCGCGCTTTCACGCCGCTCACTGGCGTTGCAACCAGGCGGCGTTGATCGTGGCCGGCGACGTCGATCCGGCGGCGCTGCCGGCGCAGTTGGAACGCGCGTTCGGGGCGTGGACGGCCGGCGCCATCCCCGCGTTGACGTTGACCGGCGGCGCGCGACAAGCGCCGCGCCTGGTGCTGGTCGATCGTCCGGACGCCCCGCAAAGCGTGATTCGTCTGGTGGCGCCCGGGCAGCCGCGCCTGTCGCCTGACCGCACCGCCTTGCGCATGGTCAACGCCATCCTGGGCGGCAGCTTCACCAGTCGGTTGAACTTCAATCTTCGCGAGCAGAAGGGTTACACCTACGGCGCCAGCTCGGGTTTCAATTTCATGCGCCACGCCGGCGCGTTCTCGGCGCGCGCCTCCGTCCTCACCGACGTCACGGCCGCCTCGGTGACGGAGTTCTTGATCGAGCTACGCGGCATCGGCGAACGGCCGATCACCGCCGACGAATTGACCAAGGCGCGCGCCACGCTGCTCGGCCGCGCGGCCGAAGCGCTGTCCACCACCGGCGGGCTGGCCGCTACCTTCGGCGAGATCAGCCTTTACGATCTGCCCCTCGACGAGCCGGGTCGTTTCGTCGCCCAGATGGACCAGCAAGACGCCGCCAGCCTGCAGGCGCTGGCCGCCCGTCACATCGACGCCGATCGGATGGGCATCGTCATCGTCGGCAACCGCGCGGCCATCGAACCGGGATTGCGCGCGCTGGGCTTGCCGGCGCCCGAGCTGCGCGACGCCGACGGCGATCCGCTCTGAACCGCCGTCAGTTGTAGCTGGCCGAGAACAGTATGTTGAAGGCGCCCACGCCCCAGCTGGGATCGTTGGACGACGTGGCTTCGTTGCCAGAAGCGGTCAGCTGGGTGTCCTTGATCGATCCCAGCACCAGCTGCGCGCCCAGGCCCATCGCCCAGTTCTCGGAGATCCACCACTCCTTGCCGAACGTCACCTTCAGCGCCAGGCCCCAGTCGCTGTCGCCGCCGGGGCGGTTCAGGCCGTCGAGGAAGCTGTCAAAGTGCAGCTGGGAAAAGGCCAGCGTGCCGGAAACGTAAAAGTTGTGCTCGCCAAAGTAGTAGGCGACGCCGGGCCCGAGCCCAATCAACATGACGTCGCCCGTGCTGTTGCCACCGTTTCCGTTGACCTTGAAGGTCGGCGTGGAGGTGGATTCGATCTCGTAAAGTGTGCCGAAGAGGATCAAGTGAGGCGTGAGCGCCGCGCCCACCGAGAACTCGATGGTGATGCCGGTGCCGCTGAGCTCGCCCTTGTTGGCGACGTTGTTGGTGGTGTAGCTGAACCCGCCCAGGCCGGTGGCCATGCCCAGATAAAGACCATCATGCTTGTGCCAGCCCGGCCGCTTGGGCAGCGGCCCGTACGCGTATGCGTTCGGGTACGGCTGATAGGGATAACCGGGGTAGGCATATCCGGGCGGCGGATAGCCGTAGGGCGGATAACCGGGATAGGCATAACCGGGCGGTGGATAGCCGGCCGGTGGTGCGCCAGGCGCGGCGGGGGCAGCGGGCGGCGATCCGGACGGCGGAGCGTACGCTCCCGGCGGCGGAGCGTACGCTCCCGGCGGCGGCCAAGCGCCTGGTGGCGGCGGCCAAGCTGGCGGCGGCGGTGGTGCCGGCGATGGCGCCGATCCGACGGTGGCGGCGGGGCCGGGCGGATTCGCCGTCGCGGGTGCGGGCGGGCCAGCGGGAGCCGGTGGCGGCGGGTAGGCCTGCGACGTTGCCGGCAAGATATCGGGGGGCGGTGGTGGGGCGGGGGTCTTCGGCGGCGCGGGCGGCGATGGGGAGGGTGGCGTCGGATCAGTCTTGGCCGCGGGCGCCGCCGGGGCGGTCTTCTTCGTCGGCCCACTGCCACCGGCGGGCGCGGCTGCGGGTGGCGCTGGTTTGAACGTGGGGGTTCCGCCAGTGGCGGACTGGGCCCAGGCGGGCGCTGCCAGCGCGGCAATCACGATCACCGGAAAAAGAGTCAGGCGAAGCATGTTTCGTCCTTTGATCCGCTGATCCGTTGACGGGTCCGGCACCGATGCTTCGCCGGGGGGCAAACGCAACCCGGCAATCATAACAGCAACCCTGGATCGCCCACACCGACGACGATCACACCGCGGCGCGATCGAAACCGCGATCGGAGGCGGGCTCTGCCCGCCGGAGACAGCACCTGCCGAGCACGATCTGCCTTCGGCTCTCGTCGCCTCGGGGTGGGCTCTTAGTGCTGGCAGCGCC
>DASXQB010000235.1:0-11799 GCA_036493295.1 Polyangia bacterium
CCTGTTCGAGCTGGAAGGACTGCCCATCGAAGATGTGGCCCGCGTGGTGGGCTGCCCAGAGAACACCGCGTGGTCGCGCCTGCATCACGCGCGCGCCCAGTTGCTGAAGGCAGCGAAACGGAGGCGGCCGTGAGCGATCAGCGCTGGCTGGACGGATCCCTGGATCCCGTCGAGAGCGAATTGCGCCGCGCGCTGGACGACGCCCAGGCCCGCACCGGCGACGACGTGGCCTTGCGGCGGCTGTGGAGCAAGCTGTCGCAGGCAACGTCGCCGGTCTTGCGGCCGCGCAGCTTGTCGCGCTGGCGGTGGTTCGTGGGCGGCGTGGCCAGCAGCGCGCTGCTGGCGGCGGTCCTGGCGGTGGTGTTTTGGCCGGGGCGCGTGCCCACCGCGTCGGCTGTCGCGCCGGTGGCCGTGACGCGTCCGGCGCGCCCGGTGGTGGTGGCCGCCGCGTTGCCAGCGGTCGCATTGCCGGCCGCGCCGGCGCGGCGCGTGTTCGTGGGTCCGGCCACTGTGCGCACCTCGGCCGGCGAGACGCTGGCGCTGGCATTGCCGGGCGGCGTGGCCGCGTCGGTCGGCCCGCGCTCGACTTTGTCTCTGGACGGCGAGCAGCGGCCTTCGGTGAACGAAGGCGATGTCGCCTTCTCGGTGCCGCACCAGGCGCCGGGCAAGAACTTCGTGGTGGTGGTCGGCGTCTACCGGGTGGTGGTGGTGGGCACGAAGTTTCGCGTGCACAGCGGCGAGCGGATCAGCGTGGACGTCGACGAGGGCGTGGTCGAGGTGTGGCGCGACACCGTGCGCCTGGCGCGCCTGGCGGTTGGCGAATCGTGGGCCGGCCTGCCGGCCCCGGTGGCGGACGCACCGGCCGCGCCGGCGGTGACCCGCACGCGCACGCCAGCCGCGGTGCGGGTGCGGTCGCGCATTCACCGGCGGGCGCTGGCGGTGGCGCAAGCATCGTCATCAACGGCGTCGTCGGCAGCAACAGAGTCAGTCGCCGCCGCGGGCGGGCGGGCGGCGCCGCTGGCCTTGCCGGAAACGGACGCCGAAGAAGCGCTGGCCGCCGGTGACGTGCGCCGCGGTTTGGAGCTTTACGGCGAGATCTTGGCCCGCGGCGGACCGGCGGCGGAAAACGCCGCCTATGAGATCGGCAAGATCTTGCGCGATCGCTTGCGCCAGCCGGAAGCAGCGGTGGCTGCTTGGCGGCGTTACCGTGATGCAAATGCCAATGGCATTTTGCGCGTAGAGGCCGACGTATCGATTGTTGAAACCTTGGTGCGGCTGGGCGACAGTCCGGGCGCGCTTTCCGAAGCCAGTCGGTTTCTCCGCGATCATCCGGACAGCGAACGGCGCGACGAGATCGCGCGGATTGCCGGTGACCTGCAACGCGCGGGCGGCGATTGCCGGTCGGCCATTCGTTCTTACGAGCTGACGCAGCGAACCTCGCGCCGCGCCGAGTTGATTGATCGCGCATCGTTTGGACGGGCTGCCTGCCTCAAGACCCTGGGCGACGCTGGAGCGGCAGACGCCTTGCGCCGGTATCTTAGCGATTTTCCTGCGGGTCTGTTCTTGGGCGACGCCACGCGGCTCTCCGACGAGACCGAAAAGGCGACTCCTTAGTTAGGTCTCCGGGAACATTCCCGGCCGCCCCTTTCGTCACAACTGCCAATCGCATCGGCAACGCGACGGCTGCCGGGGTTTGAGTTTCCGATTGTCCGGTTCCCCCCGGGCCGCCAAGCGGAAGCCCGTGCCAAATGCGGGCAACTCAATCGGAGGCGTTCAACATGACCCGGAGTTCACGATTAACGACGCTCTCGTGTGCAGCCATGCTGCTGGCCATTGCGGGGTATGGCTGCGGTGGCTCCAGCGACACCGTTCCCGGCGAGGGAACCGGCGGCAGCACCGGCAGCGGTTCGGGTGGCTCGAGCGGCTTCGGTGGTTCCGGCTCAGGCGGCAGCCCCTTCGGCGGCACCGGGGGCGAGCAAGGCTCCGGCGGTTCGATCGGTAGCGGCAGTGGCGGCGCGATGGGTGGACGTCCTGACGGCGGCGGCATGCGTCCCGATGGTGGCTTCATGCGTGATGGTGGCGGCATGCGTCCCGACGGCGGCGGCATGCGCCCGGACGCCGGTGGCATGCGTCCCGACGCCGGTGGCATGCGTCCCGACGCTCGTATGCGCCCCGACGCGGTCACGCGACCGGACGCCGGCATGCGTCCCGACGCGGGCGGCGCCATTCCGATGTGCCGTGCCGGCGCGCGCTGCACAGCGGCCGCGGCTGGCGCTCCGGCCGAGACCTGCATGGAACCGTGCATGATGGGCATGATCGCCGGCGAGCGCACCTGTGACTGTGTCCGCGGCGTGGTGGTCTGCGCCGCCCAGTGCCGTCGAGCGGCTGACGGCGGAGCCGACTAAGCCGACGGCGTCCGAAAGAAGTGAATCAGGAAAAAGGCGCTCCTTCGGGGGCGCCTTTTTTTATTTGCGCAGGGCCTGTTCGAGATCGGCGATCAGATCGTCGACGTGTTCGATCCCGACCGACAGGCGGATCAGGCCGTCGCTGATCCCCAGGGCGGCCCGGCGATCAGCGGGAATCGAGGCGTGGGTCATGATCGCCGGGTGCTCGGCCAGCGATTCGACGCCGCCCAGTGATTCGGCACAGGTGAACACGCGCAGGCGCTGCAGGAACGCGCGCGCACGGGCAAGCGTGGTTTTGTTTTCGCGCAGGACGAAGCTGACCATCCCGCCAAAACCGGTCATCTGTCGACGGGCCAGCGCGTGCTGGGGATGCGACGGCAAGCCGGGGTAGATCACGCGGGCGATCTCCGGGCGCGATTCCAGCCAGCGGGCGATGCTCAGGGCGTTTTCTTGGTGGCGTTGCATGCGCACCGCCAGCGTCTTGGTGCCGCGCAGAACCAGAAAGCTGTCCAGCGCCGTCTGGCTGCCGCCCATGGCGTTTTGCAGAAACGCCAGGTGGTCGCGCAGGGCCTGGTCGCGGCCGATGATGGCGCCGCCGACGACGTCCGAGTGGCCGTTCAAATATTTCGTCGTCGAGTGCACCACCAGGTCGGCGCCCAATTCCAGCGGGCGCTGGAAATACGGGCTCATGAAGGTGTTGTCGACGGCCAGGGGCACGCCGCGGACGCGGCAGGCGGCAGCGATGGCGGCGATGTCCGCCAGGCGCAGCATCGGGTTGGTGGGCGTTTCAATCCAGCAAAGCTTGGTCTTGGCGTTGATGGCCGCGGCAAAACGCGCCGGATCGCGGGCGTCGGCATAGACAAACGTCAGACCCAGACGGCGAAAGACCTTGTCGAACAGGCGGAACGAACCGCCGTAGAGATCGTCGCCCGCCACCACCTCGTCGCCGGCGGACAGCAAGGCCATCACCGCCGCCGACGCGGCGAGGCCGGCGTTGAAGCAAAGTCCCCAATCGCCGCTCTCCAGCGCGGCGAGGTTTCCCTCCAGGGCGAAGCGGGTCGGGTTCTGGGTGCGCGAGTATTCGAAGCCGCTGTGTTCGCCCGGACCCTTTTGGGCGTACGTGGAGGTCAAAAAGATCGGCGTCATCACCGCGCCCGTCACCGGCTCCGGATGCTGGCCGGCGTGGATGGCCTTGGTTTCAAAACGCGGCGTCGCCGCGGCGGCGGCTTTCTTCTTGCGAGCAGCAGGCACGGGCGCGCTTTAGCCGGTGGCGCCGCGCCGCTCGGCCAGATATTCGATCAGATCGATCTTGGTGATCACGTCGTGCACCTGATCGCCGTCTTCCACCACGATGATCTTGGCGTCATTGAAGATGTTGCGCACGAGGTGGATGCGCGTGGCCGGCGTGACGGTGGCGTAGTCGGATTCCAGTAAGTCGTCGATCGGGCTGTCCAGGTTCTTTTCGCCCTTGACCAGAAAGTTCAGCAGATCAACCTCGGCGACGATCCCGGCCATCCGTCCTCCGACCGTCTCCAGCACCGGCATCTGCGAGATGCCGTTGTCACGCATCAGGCCGATCACGTGGCGCACCCGATCGCCCTTCTTGGCCGCCACCAGCGGGCGCGGTTTTTTCGAGCGCAGAAGCTGGGCGACCGTGCCCAATGGATCGGGCTCGTCGAGGAAACCGTTTTCGCGCATCCACTTGTCGTCGAAGATCTTCGACAGGTACTTCTGCGCGCTGTCCGGCAGCAGCACCAGGATGTTCTCCTTGCGCTTGGACAGCTCGGCATAACGGATGGCGCCCGCCACCGCCGCGCCCGAGCTGCCCCCGACGTAAAGACCCTCCTGGCGCACCAGCTCGCGGGTCATAAGGAAACATTCCTTGTCGTCGACGCGCACCACCTCGTCGAGGATCTTGAGGTTCATGGTGGTCGGTAGAAAATCCTCGCCGATGCCTTCGACGTAGTACGAAAACGGCCGGGTCATGCGGCCGGTCTTGATATACTCGTAGTAAAGCGAGCCGATCGGATCGACGCCCACCACGCGGAACCCCGGCTTTTTCTCCTTGAAGAAACGCCCGCAGCCAGAGATGGTTCCACCGGTGCCCATGCCGGCCACGAAGACGTCGACCTCGCCGGCGGTCTGTTGCCAGATCTCCGGCGCCGTCGAGGTGTAGTGCGCTTCGGGGTTGGCCGGGTTGTGGTACTGGTTGGCATAGAAGGCCCCTGGCGTTTCCTGGACGATGCGTTTGGCTGTCTGGTAATAGCTGCGCGGATCGTCGGGCTCGACCGCGGTCGGGCAGATCACCACGCGCGCTCCGAACGCGCGCAAGCCGGCCACTTTTTCCTGCGACATCTTGTCGGGCATGACGAACACGCACTGGTATCCGCGCAGCGCCGCCACCAGCGCCAGGCCCATGCCGGTGTTGCCGCTGGTGGCCTCGACGATGGTCCCGCCCGGGCCCAGTAAGCCACGCCGTTCGGCGTCGGTGACGATGTTGCGCGCCACCCGATCCTTCATCGAACCGCCCGGGTTCAGGTACTCGCACTTGACGTAGATGTCGGCAGCCACGTGAGCGGCCAGCTTTTGCAGCTTGATGATCGGCGTGCTCCCGACCGCCTCCAGAATGTTGCCCTTGGCGCCGGTCATCATGGTCGGCGCCTTCGCTACTGCTTGAAGTGATCGCGCGCGTGCGCCGTGCGGAAGTGTTCGACCACGCTTTCTTCCAGCAGGTCCTGCATGGTCTGTCCGCCGTAGCGGGCGGCGATGCGATCGTCGTACTCGTCGGCGATGATGGCGACGTCGTGGATGGTGGTGGTCAGCTCGACCGGGTCCAAGGTCCTTCCGCCCAGCAGGGTGTGCGAAAAGATGATCATGTCGCCCACCGGGACGAAGGCGAAGGCGCCGAAGCGCAACATGGCATTCATCTCCAGAAGCTGCAGGGCCAGCGGCACTTCCATCGACACGCCCTTGACCAGCTGCGCGACCAGACGAACCACCGCGCGGTCCGGGGGCCAGGCGATGACGTTGATCATCACCACGCAGGTGCCTTGCTTGACGACGTACAGACCGTCGTCGATTTTTTTGTACGCGGAGCTTTTGCCAAGCGCCTTCTCGATTACCTGGCAGCTCATCTTGGCGGCGGCGTTCATATCAAATCGGTACCATGGATAGCCGTCGCTGAAAACCGCTGATGAGGCCGGTGGCAGGTTAAACTGCCCACCTCATGCGCTCCTGTCGGCATTGCGGACATCAGAATGCCGATCATCTTGGGTACTGTTCCCAATGTGGCAAGCGTCTGGGTCCGGTGACGGCGGTGCCGCTGCTGCCGCGGGCGCCAACGCCGCGGCCCCAGCCTGCCGCCGAAGCTGGCGCCACCATGGCGGCGATGACCGCGGCGACGTCGCCGACGATGATGTCGCTGTCGTCGGGGGCGCAGGCGAAGATCAGCACGGCGCGGGTGGTGCGCGAAGGTTCGGCGGCGGCGAAGACCGGCCGGACCATCTGGTCGGTCATTTCGTGGATCGGCGATTCGATCGGGTACATCTATATTTATCTGCGCGGTCAGGCCGACGCCGGCGACCGGCGGCGCCGGTTGGTCAACGAGCGCGATGGTTCGCATCGGCTGCTGGCCGGGGCCATCAAGGAACTCGGCACGGCGATTCTGCGCGAGGGAATTCACGCGCCTGATCTGACGGGGCTGCTCGAGGCCATCGGTCGCGCGGAGGCGCGCCGGGAAGCCGCCCTGGCGGACATCGCCGCGGCCGAGCGTCTGCAGTCCGCCGAGGATGCTCGGCTCGGCGCGCAAGAAACGGGATTGGAATCCGAGTGGCGCGCCTGCGACGCCGCCCGCGTCGAGGCGGACGAGATGCTCCGGCCAGTGACCGTCGAGAGTCAGGAGGTGGCCGCGCGCCTGGGCCGCGTGCGGGAGCGACGGGCCGCGCATGAGCGCGACGCCGAAACCGCGGCGGCCACGCCGGACGGCGCCGCGCGAGCAGCCCATCTTCGTCATGAAGCCTCGGCGCTGGCCAGCGAGCTGTCCGCGCTGCAGGGGCAGGCGACCCGTCTGGAGAAAGAGCTGGTGGGTCTGCGTGATCGCTCGGCGTCGCTGCGCGCGGCCGCGGCCGCGGCGCGTTCAAAGCTGGACGCCGCCGTCACCGCCCGTCGCGGCGCCGCGGGCGCGATGGGCGCGGCGATCGTCGGGCACAGCCGCGATCGCTCGGAAGCAGAGCGCGAAGCCGCCGAGCTGACCGAACAGCTCGGCCGCGCCGCCGCGCAGTCGCGCCCGCAAGGGCAACCGCTTCGGCCGCTGTACCAGCGCATTGATCGCTTGAAAGAAACCATCGACGAGCGGAGCACGGCCATCGCGGCGCTGGATCAGTCGCTGGCGCATTACGATCAACGAAAGTTGCTGACGGGGGTGGGGCTGGTGGCGGGGTTCGTGGTGGTGACGGCGGGCGTTCTGTGGGTGGTGTTGAAATAGCGCGAGCCTACGCCGCCGGCGGCCGCTCGAGGATGAGCAGCACCCACCCCGCCATGAAGCACAAACCGCCGAGCGGTGTGATCGCCCCAAGAATACGAATTTGGGTCAACGCCAGCGCGTAGAGCGTTCCCGAGAAGATGATGATTCCCACGCTGAACAGCGCCGCCACCGCCCGCGCGCGTTGCAAACGGGCGGCGCCCAGCGCCACCGCTAGCAAGGCCACCGCATGGATCAGCTGGTACAGGACGCCGGTTCGATAAACGTCCAGCATGCCGGGGGCCAGGCGATCGCGCAGGCCGTGCGCGCCGAACGCGCCCAGTGCCACGCCGGTGAGGCCGAAGAATCCCGCCAGGCGAATCATCCTCGCCGACTTTACGCGCCCGAGGCGTTCTCGTCGCGCGAAAGGCCGAGGGTGCGCATCTTCTTGTGCAGGTTGGTGCGCTCGATGCCCAGCAGGGTGGCGGTGCGCGAGATGTTCCAGCCGTTTTCATCCAGCTTCATGCGGATGTACTCGCGCTCCATGTGATCGCGGAACTCGCGCAGCGGCAGGGCGCGCGCCTCGGCGGGCAGATCCACGCGCGGCAGCGACGACACGCCGGCGCTCTGCGCCTGGCCGCGCCGGCGGCGAGCGCTTTCCTCGACGATCTCCTCGGGCAGGTCGCCGACCCCGATGCTCTCCTCGGACAAGATCACCAGCCGCTCGATCACGTTGCGCAGCTCGCGCACGTTGCCGGGCCAGGGATAGGCGGCCAGGATGGTCACCGCGTCGTTAGCGATGGTCTTCACCTTCATGCCGTTTTCGCGGCAGGCGGCCTCGACGAACGTCGCGCACAAAAGCGGAATGTCGTCACCGCGATCGCGCAATGGCGGCGCGCGCAGCGGGACCACCGCCAAACGAAAGTAGAGATCCTCGCGGAAGCCGCCGTTCGCCACCGCCGCGGGCAGATCGCGATTGGTCGCCGCCACCACCCGCACGTCGACCTTCAGGGTCTGCTCGCCGCCCACCCGGGTGAACTCGCCCGATTGAAGCACGCGCAGCACCTTCGCCTGCGCCGAGGCGATCATGTCGCCGATCTCGTCGAGGAAGATGGTCCCGCCGTCGGCCATCTCGAACAGGCCGCGCTTGCGGGCGGTGGCGCCGGTGAAGGCGCCGCGCTCGTGACCGAAGAGCTCGGACTCGATCAGCTCGGGCGGGATGGCCGCGCAGTTGACCTTGATGAAGGGGCGATCGCGCAAGGCGCTCTCGCGGTGGATGGCCCGGGCGATCAGCTCCTTGCCGGTTCCCGATTCGCCGGTGATGAGGACGCGCGTGCGGGTCGGCGCCACCTTGGCGATCTGCCCGTGCAGCGCGATCATCACGGCGCTGCGGCCGACCATCTCGAACCGTTCGTCGGCCAGCGCGCGCAGGCCGGCCACTTCGCGCGCCATCGCCCGCCGCTCCAAGGCGTTGCGCAGGGCAACGATCAGCCGCTCGCGATCCAGCGGCTTTTCGATCAGATCGTAGGCGCCCGCTTTGACCGCTCGAACCGCGTCGGCCAGCGTGGCGTGGCCGGAGATCATGATCACCGTCGGCAGCGGGTCGGGGCTTTTCAGCTTGGCCACCCGTTCGATGGTCTCGAGGCCGGAGATCCCCGGAAGCTGTACGTCCAGCAGCATGACGTCGGCGCCCACCTCGGGCAGCCGGGCCAGCGCTTCTTCGCCGCTGGCGGCTTCTTCGACGCTGAAGCCTTCGCCTTCCAGCACCATGCGCACCGTGCGGCGGATGTTCTTTTCGTCGTCGACGATCAGGACGGTTGAAGGCATGCGAGGAAGAACGCGGTGGCGACGAATCAGAAGGGCAGAACGGCCAGCTCGTCGCCCGGCACCAGTCGCAGGGTCCGCCGGGCGTCGGCAGGCAGCGCCAGGGTACCATCGTTCGCCTGGACCGGGGCCGCCGTCTTCACGGCGATGAAATGCGACTGCCCGCTTGATTCGCGGGCCACCAGGCAGCGGCGCAGGGGCGCGTCGGCCGCCGGTTCGCCCTCCGCCAGGCGCGCCCGCTGCGTTGCTGCCACCAGCGTGATGTCGTCGGTGAGGGCGTGAAAGTGCGGGCCGCCGTCGAACGGATCAATCCGGTGGGCGTAGGCGAATCCGATCTCGCGCAGCATCCGTTCCACGCTTCGGGTCTCGGGTCCCACCTTGCCGATCAGCTCTTGCACGTGCGGCGGCAGCAAGGTGGCGTACAGCGGATCCTGGGGGAACAGCGCGCGGATAAATTCTTTGTTGGTCTGCGACAGACGATCCGCCTCCTGGTACGAAAGGCCGGTGAACTGCCGCCCCAGCGATTCCCACAGCAGGCTGGTGCCGTTGGCTTCCAGCGGCGGCATCAATTCGGACACCACCTCGTCGCAGAACACCCGCCGGTTCATGGCCATGTAGAGAAACCGCACGTACGACAGCAAACGGCCCAGCTGATCGCGGTGGTGGCGGTACTCCGGCAGCAGCACCAGGCCGCCGATCTCGGTCAGGCCTTTGTAGTTGTACCCGATGCGCAGCACCTGATGGGCAAAGTGCCGGTCCAGGCTTTCGCTGTAACGTTCTTCGTGAATGACGTCGAAGAAGATGTGCGGCGCCCGCCGGCTGCCGTGCTGGGCGAAGATCATCGACACGCCCACCACGCGCCCGCTGTCCGGATCGTCGAGCACGAAGACGAAGCACCGATCCGCCACTGGGATCTCGGCGGCGAAAGATTTTTGCGAGGTGGCGATCAGCGCCGTCAGGTACGCGCGGTCTTCAGGCAGGTTGACGGTGTCCAGGAACGCGGCCACCGACAGCAGCGCGTCCAGGTCGGCGGGGGCGACGTCGCGCAGGACGAACATGGTTCATAAACTGTGCGGCGCGGGCCAAAGTCGCGCCACGGTCGGCGCGACGTCGTCGACCAGGTGGCCGACGATGGTCTCGACGCCGCTTTGGGCCAGCGAACGCGGCGGCATCACCGCGCGGTAGTCGATGATCTCGATGGGCGCGCGCCCTTGCTCGACGGCGCGGCGGTTCTCCCGGGCCAGCCAGTCCAGCACCTCGGGCAGCGCCCGCACCGAGGCGGCGTGCGTGTCGTGCATCAGGAGGATGCCGCGGCCTTCCAGCTTGGTCAGCTTGTTGGTGAGGTAGGCGACGATCCGTTCGGGCGTGTTGTTCTTCCAATCTTGCGGATCCAGGTTCCAGCCGATGTCCACCAGCTGGCGCGCCGCCAGCGCGGCGTCCAGGCTGTGGCAGAAGGCGCCGTAGGGGGCGCGGAAAAGCTGCGGCCGCACGCCGGTGACCTCGGCGATGAGCTCAGAGTTGTCGTCGATCTGGCTGGCGGTCTCGTCGGGGTTGTCGCAGAGGTTGTGGTGGCTGAAGGTGTGGTTGGCGATCAGGTGGCCGTGGCTGGCGATCTTGCGCAGCAGATCGCGGCGGGCGAGGTCCTCCGGACGCTGGCCCGCGAAGCGCCAGCCGGTGACGAAGAAGATCGCCTTCAAGCCACGCCGGTCCAGCTCCTCGAGGATCAGCGGCGTTCCCTTCAGATCGGGGCCGTCGTCGAACGACAGCAGAAGCTGGCGGCCATGCTGGGCGGCGCCGAAGCGCGTGCGCGGTCCGTGGCCGGGCGAGAACGCCGACAGATCGGCGGGGCCGGGCGCCACCGCGGCCGCCGCATCGAGATCGTTTCCCTCGCCGCTCACCAGAAGGGCGCGCGCCGGGTTCGCCGCCGGCATGGTCGCCGCGCGCGTGCCGTCGCTGCCGCCTTCAGTCGAGACGAGAAGGGCAGCGACGACGACCACCAGCGGAAGCGAACGAGCAGGCACCGACATGATGCTATCCGAGAGGATTCATCGGCGAAAGTTCGCTGCCCCTCAAGTCGCCGCCGCCGGGTCCGGGCCGGCGCGGTCGAAAGCCGCGGCGATGGCGGCTTTCTCCCTCAACCGCCGCTGCCGGTTTCGCTGTCCGCCGTGTCGGTGGCGGTCTCCGCGGCCTCGCCGGCGCCCGCGTCGCTGGGCGCCGCGGGACTGTCCGTGCCCGCCTCGGGGCCGCCGTCGGCTCCGGGAGGGGGCATCGTTCCGGTGAAGGGCAGCGTGGAGTTGATGTAAATGCCGTCCGTCGTGTTGTTGGCGTTGATCGAATAGACCACCGCTGAATGCGCCGGCCACAGCGTCGATGCGGTGGCGCTGGCGTTGGTCTGCACCAACGTGCCGGTGGCGCTGAGCACGCCGTTTACAATCTGGTTAAAGCGTAGCGTTCCCACCGGCAGCGTGGCGTCCCCATCGTCCTCGTAGACGTATCCTTGGTCGCCGACGGCATCGAAGGTGACGATGTTGACGCCGAACTGGTTCGAGATGCATTTGTCGAACGTTGTGTAGTAGGCCCCGGTGTCATTCTGGTTGATGGCCTTCACCCAGGCCGCGGTCAGCGTGTTCGGCGCCAGGTGCCCGAAGCCAAGCGCGATGGCCGTGGTGGCCAGCGGACAGGGCGTGGCCTTGGTGACGCTGCCCAGGTACATGTCGTAAAGCGAGCCGGTGTTGGTCTTTGAATAAAGAACGGTGGTGCCGTCCGCCGCCATATCCCAGGTCGTCAGGACGCCGGTATCAAAAGTCTTGCTGGTGCCGGCGACGTCGTTGATGTCGCCGATCAGCTTCAAGGTGCCGGCGCCTTGGGTGAGGCCGGCGCGAACCACCACGCTCTTGGTGCCCACGGCGGTGTACTCGCCGACGCCGGTCAGCACGTCGGTGGTGGGCGTTCCAGCGGGATAGGGCGCCACCTGCAATGTCCCCGAGTCGGCGCCGGTGGTCGAGTAGTTGAACGTCTTCAGCCAGTACCACGAAGAATTGTCAGCGTTGACCTGCCAGTGGGCCACGTCCTGCGCCACCACCCGGCGCGTGCTGGCGTCGTTCAAGGTCT
>DASXQB010000236.1:0-15507 GCA_036493295.1 Polyangia bacterium
CGCTGACCAGATCCAGACTGAGCGGCGCGAACGCGTCGTCGTCGATATTGGCGCCGACGACATAGCGACGAGCCCGATTTCTCGCCCGTCGCGCGGCCAGGACGGCAGCCAGGAACGCGATCGTCCCCCACAAAGAAAGATAGGCCGGCCCGAAGACCACCCGATGAAAGGCGATGAACGCCAGCGTGTTCAACGCCAACGCGGCCATGAACAATGACAGCGTGAATGACGCCGCGATGGCCATTTGCCGGCGTTCGCAGCGTTTCGAAAGCACCTTGACCGAAGCGACCTGACCGTTCACCACCTGCGCGACTTCGACGAAATAGTTCACGTAGATCTCCTTCCGGCCGCTTCGTGTCCCCAGTCTACGCCTTGGTATGTCAACTGGATGCGGACAATTCAATGATGTCGGGCCAATCCCCGCGAAGATCCGGGTGTAAAACCCTCTTCGCACCGGCAGACACCGTGCTTCTCAAAAGGTTCCACAGGTTTTACGCTGGCGGGTCGAGGGTGTTCTGCAAAATGTTAACAAACCGAAACATTTTCGTGCCGTTTAGGGGTGCGTACGGCGCTTCGCGCAGGGCGCTCTGCGGCAGAATGTGGCCTTAATAGTTTCAGGCACTTGGCGAAGTTGCGCCTTGGCACAAGGCGTGCTCATATCCGGTGCGACCTTCTGGGAGGAGGGTTCGAATGCCTCAATTGATCACGCAAACCGTACCGGCTCGCAACGGCGCTCCGGCTGCGGCGCCTAACCGCGAAAAGGCTCTGAAGATCTTGTCCAAGTCGATCTACAAAGAGCTGCGACAAAATGGATACGAACCGAAGATGATCGTGGCTCTGGCGACCGAGCTCATCAGCTTGGTGACGTCCGATATCAAGGACGACAGCGAGCTGGCCTAAGCGGCGCTAACGGACCGTTTTTCCCGGCGCATAAGCGCGATTTCTCTGCGGAAATTTTTCTAGCTTTTCAATTTTTCTTCGAGCATTCTCTGCGCGCCCCGACCAAGGGCGCGCTTTTTTTTGTCTGCAAGCTTTTGCCCCCCTGATTCAAGGCGGAGCTTCTTTTTCATGCCGATCAAAACCATCTCCGAGCTGGACATCTCTGGCCGTCGCGTCTTCATTCGCGTCGACTTCAACGTTCCGTTGACCCCCGCCGGCGGCGTCGCCGACGACACCCGCATTCGCGAGAGCCTGCCGACCATTCGTTACGCGATGGAGAAAGGCGCGCGCATCGTCCTGGCGTCGCACCTGGGCCGACCGAAGGGCAAGCCGGATCCGAAGTACACGCTGATGCCGGTGGCCGCGCGCCTGGCCGAGCTGCTGGGCGTCGAGGTCACCCTGACCGACGAGCCGGTGGGCGACGGCGCGCGCAAGGTGGTGTCTGATCTGCGTAGCGGTGGCGTGGCCCTACTGGAAAATCTCCGTTTCACCGCGGCTGAAGAAGCCAACGACGAGGCCTTCGCTCGCACTTTGGCCAGCTACGCCGACGTCTACGTCAACGACGCTTTCGGCACCGCGCATCGCGCGCATGCCTCGACCGCCGGCATCACCAAGTTCGTCGCCGACAAGGGCATGGGCTTGCTGATGGAGCGCGAGGTGAAGTTCCTGGGCAAGCTGCTGGGCGACGTCGATCGTCCGTTCATCGCCATCATCGGCGGCGCCAAGGTGTCAGACAAGATCGGCGTGCTGGAGAATCTGCTGGCCCGCGTGAACCAGCTTTTAATCGGCGGCGCGATGGCCAACACGTTCTTGAAAGCCAAGGGCGGGCGCCTCGGCCGTTCGCTGGTCGAAGAAGACAAGCTGCCGCTGGCGCGTTCGTTCCTGAAGAAGGCCGAGCTGGCCAACGTCGATGTGCTTTTGCCCCGCGACGCCGTCGCTGCTGCCGGCATCAAGGCCGAATCAGGCAAGACGGTGTCAGCCAGCGAGGTGCCCGAAGATCTGGCGGCGCTGGACATCGGACCGGAGACCGCGCGCGGCTTTTCCGACGCCATCGCCCGCGCCAAGACCATCTTCTGGAACGGCCCGATGGGCGTGTTTGAATCCGAACCGTTCGCCGGCGGGACGCTGGCGGTGGCCAACGCCGTCGCAGCGAACACCCGCGCCTTGTCGGTGGTGGGCGGTGGCGACTCGGTCGCGGCGGTTCACAAGTGCGGCGTGGCCGACAAGATCACGCACATCTCTACGGGCGGCGGCGCCTCGCTGGAGTTTCTGGAGGGCAAGAAGCTGCCCGGTCTGGCCGCGCTGGAGTCCTAGGACGTCCTCATGAGCGCCGGTTCGAAGCTCCGCCGTCCTTTCTTCTGTGGGAACTGGAAGCTCAATTGCGCCGTGAGCGAGGCGCTGGCCCTGGCCACGGAGGTGCGTAACGGCGTCGCCACCCTGCGCGAAGCGGACGTGGTGGTCGCGCCCAGCTTCACCGCGCTGTACCCGGTGGCCAAGCGGCTGGAGGGCGGTCCAGTGGCGGTGGCGGCGCAAAATTGTTTCTGGGAGGACAAGGGAGCCTTCACCGGCGAGGTCTCGGCTCCCCAGTTGGTCGACGTCGGCTGCAAGTATGTCATCCTGGGCCACTCCGAACGCCGCCAGCTGATGGGCGAGCTGGATGCGGCGGTGAACTTGAAGATCAAGGCAGCCCTGCGCGCCGGGCTGTCGCCGATCATCTGCGTCGGCGAGACGCTGGCCGAACGGGACGCCGGCGAGGCCTTGGGCCGCGTGGGCGCGCAAATCGACGCCGCGCTGGCCGATCTGTCAGCCGACGATCTGAAGCGATCGATCATCGCCTACGAACCAGTCTGGGCCATCGGCACCGGCCGCACCGCCACCGCCGCGCAAGCGCAGGAGGTGCATCGCTTCATTCGCACCCGGTTGGCCGCCCGCTTTCCCGAGGTGGCAAAGACCGTTCGCATCCTGTACGGCGGCAGCGTCAAACCCGACAACATCAAAGCGCTGATGGCCGAGGAAGACATCGACGGCGGTCTGGTCGGTGGCGCCTGCCTGATCGCCGAATCGTTCATTCGCATCGTCAAGGAAGGATCCGTGTGATGGTTACGTTTCTGACTGTCTTGCACGTCTTCGTCTGCCTGTTTCTGATCTTGGTCGTGCTGCTTCAGGCCGGCAAGGGCGGCGGCATGGGCATCGCGTTCGGCGGCGGCGGCGGCAGCCAGACGGTCTTCGGGTCGTCGGGCGCGGGGAATTTTCTCACCCGGCTTACCTCGGTCACCGCGGGGATCTTCTTGGTGACGTCGCTGGGCCTGGCGCACTACTCTAGCCAGCAGGACTCGAAGCGCCTGCAGCGGCTGGCCGAGCGCAAGGCCGGCGAGAAGAAATCCGAGGACGAACGCGCCGCCAAGCTGAAAGAGGATCTCGACAAGGCGCGTGCCACCATTCAAAAGACCGCTGGCGAAGGCGCCACGGGCTCCGCGTCCACCACGCCGCCCGCCAGCGGCGCCCCCGCCGCGACCACCATCGAGTTGAAGCCGACCACGCCCGGCGCGCCCGCCACCGCCACGACGCCGGTCAAGCCCATCAAAGGCGCCATCCCGCCGGCGGGCAAGCCGAGTACCGCCAGCGTCGGCAAACCAGCCGCCGCAGCGGCGCCAGGCGACGTCCCCGTCAATGACGGCACGACGCCGGCACCCAAGCCGGCGGTGCGTCGCAAGGCCAAGCCGAAGCCCGCCGAAGAAGGCGCCACCGACAGCAAACCGGCCGCGCCCGCCGAGGCGCCGGCTGCACCGGCGCCTCCCGCGCAGTAAACTGCGCTTTCGCCGGGCGCGGCGCTGGGGGTGTCCGTGGTTCCGTTCACCAAAGTTCAGGGTCTGGGCAACGATTTCCTGGTGGTGGATCTGCGCGCGACGGAGGCCCACGTCGCATCCGCCGTCACTGAGCCCGACGTCGTGCGCGCTCTTTGCGATCGACACTTCGGCGTGGGCGCCGATGGTGTGCTGGCGGTGTCCCTGGGCCTCACCGGCGACGCGCGCATGCGGGTCCTGAACGCCGACGGCAGCGAAGCGGAGATGTGCGGCAACGGAATCCGTTGCGTGGCCAAGTTTCTCTACGACACCGATCCGACGCTGCGGCGACCGGTGCTGCGCATCGACACGGGCGCCGGCCCACTGGACTGTGCGCTGCAGGTGGTGAATGGAACCGTGGGCAGCGTGGCGGTGGAGATGGGTCGGCCGCGGCTTAGCCGTGACGAGATTCCCCTGTCACCCGGTGGCGCCGCCCGCGCCGTGCGCCAGGCCATCACCGCCGCCGATCGGACGTTCGCCTTCACCGCCGTGTCGATGGGCAACCCCCACGCGGTGATCTTCATCGACGACGCCGGCGAGGACCTGCGCGCCGTGGCTGAAAAATACGGACCGATCTTGGAAATCGCGTCCACCTTCCCGCGCCGCACCAACGTCGAGTTCGCCCGCGTGCGCGGACGGCAGATCGATCTCGTGGTGTGGGAGCGCGGCTGCGGCATCACCTTGGCGTGCGGCACCGGCGCCTGCGCCACCGTCGTGGCCGCCTCCATCGAAGAGCGTTTGCCCACCGGCCTGGAGGTTCCCGTTCATCTACCCGGGGGCACGCTGCTGATCACCGCCGCCGCCGACTACACCGGCGTGACCATGTGCGGACCGGCGGTGACGCTGTTCCGCGTGGACATCGATCCTGCCGCGTTGGTCGCGTCCCGATCAAAATAGACTTCCCTGCCCCACCCCGCCCGGGCGTGAGGGGGGCGGGATATTCAGATGTTCGTAGGCGCGGCGGGTGACCTGTCGGCCACGCGGCGTGCGGATCAGAAACCCTTCCTGGATGAGATACGGCTCGTAGACGAACTCCAGCGTGTCGCGATCCTCGGCCAGCGACGCGGCCATTGATTCGATGCCCACCGGACCACCGTCGAAGCGTTTGATGATCGTCGAGAGGATCCGTCGATCGCCGGCGTCCAGGCCCAGCGCGTCCACCTCAAGCCGCTCCAGTGCATAGGCGGCCGCCTCGCGCGTGACCCGGCCGTCGCCGTGCACCTCGGCAAAGTCGCGCACCCGGCGCAGCAAGCGGTTGGCGATGCGCGGGGTCCCGCGCGAGCGCTGGCCGATCTCGTCGGCGCCGGCGTCCTCCATCGGGATCCCCAGCAGCTTGGCTGACCGGCGCACGATGGTGCTGAGCTCGGCGGCCGAATAAAACGTGAACTGCTCGACGATGCCAAAGCGCGAGAGCAGCGGCGACGTCAGCTGGCCGGTGCGCGTGGTGGCGCCGACCAACGTGAAGCGCTCGACCGGCAGCGGGATGGCGCGCGCCCCGGCGCCGGTGCCGGTGACGAGCTCGATGCGAAAATCTTCCATCGCCGGGTACAGGCTCTCCTCGACCACCGGCAGCAGGCGATGAATCTCGTCGATGAACAGGATGTCGCCCTTGTTCAGCGAGGTCAGGATGCCAGCCAGATCGCCCTTGCGCTCCAGCGCCGGACCCGACGTCACGCGCACCTCGGTGCCCATCTCGTTGCCCAGCAAATAAGCCAGCGTGGTCTTGCCCAGACCGGGCGGCCCCGACAAAAGCACGTGGTCCAGGGCGTCGCCGCGCTGGCGCGCCGCCTGCACGTAGACCATCAGGTTGTCGGCGATCTTTCGTTGCCCAACGAACTCGGCGAAGCTGCGCGGGCGAAGGGCGGCGTCCTCGTCACGATCGCCGGCGGGCGCCTCGGCGGCGGGCGACAGGACGCGCGCATCGTCGACGGAGCCGGGGCGCTCTGGCGCACCCGACGGCACGCGGGCGGCGGGCTGACCTTCGTCGTGGGGTTTGCGTGGCACGCCGGCTTTTTACCTTTTCTTCAGCGCGGACAGCGCCTGCTTGACCAGGTCACCGATGGCCTTGGTTTCGTCCAGCGTGCTCAGCACCGGTTCAATCTCGCCCGGCCGATAGCCCAGCGCCACCAGCGCCCCGTACACGTCGCCCAGCTTGCCGGCCGGCGCGCCCGACGACGACGGCGTCACGGCGGTGACACCGCTGCCCTGCCCGATGGGCAACGCACCGATCTTGTCTCTGAGTTCCAGCGACAGGCGCTCGGCGATCTTGCGGCCTACGCCCTTGATCTGGGTCAGACGGTTCACGTCGCCGGTGGAGATGGCCCGCACCAGTTCGATCGGCGGCAACCCGGCCAGGATGGCCAGCGCCACCCGCGGCCCGACGCCTTGAACCGAGAGCAGCGTCTCGAACAACGCGCGTTCGCCGGCGTCGGCGAAGCCGTACAAACGCAGCGGCTCGTCCTTGACGAAGTGCGAGTGCACGTGAACAAAACAGTCGCTGCCCACCGGCGGCAGCGCGCCCAGCGTGGCGCTGGTGATCAGCACTTGATAACCGATCCCGCCGACCTCGACGACGATGGACTCGACGTCGTGCTCGGCCAGGCGGCCCCGCAGCGAGGCGATCACGGCCGCGCCTTCCGTCGCGCGGCAGCCGGCGCGAACACCGGGTCGATCGCGCAGCGGGCGTGACAGATGGCGATGGCCAGCGCGTCCGCCGCGTCGGGCGACGGCACCCGTCGCATCGACAAAAGCGCGCGCACCAGATAGGCGATCTGGTCCTTACTGGCGCGGCCGTGCCCCACCACGGACTTCTTCACCGTCGCTGGCGGATAGCCGCTGACGCGCAGCCCGTAATCCGCGGCGACGAACAAGGCCACCCCGCGCGCCTCGCCCAGCGCCAGCGTCGATTGCACGTTCTTGCCGAAGAAGGCTTCTTCCATGGCCACGGCGTGCGGCCGCAGATCGGCCAGCAGGTCGCGCAGGCTGCGACCGATCTCGGCCAGGCGCGTGAAACGATCGTCGCGCGCCGGGGCCGAGATGACGCCGCATTCGACATACGACACCTTCGCCGGGCCGTGGCGCTCGATCATTCCGTAGCCGAGCCGTAACGTGCCCGGGTCGATTCCCAGGATGCGCAAGGATCCGACGGGCGATGCCGCCGCGATCCGCGCGCGATCAGCCGACACTCTCCAGAACCGATTCGTCCACGTCCATGTTCGAGTACACGTTCTGCACGTCGTCGTTGTCTTCCAAGGCGTTGACCAGCTTGACCGCCATCTCGGCGTCCTTGCCCTGCGGGTGGGTGACGTTCTGGGGAACCATGGTCACCTCGGCCGACAGCGGCACCGGCAGGCCCGCTTTTTTCAGGCCTTCGCGGATGCGCTCGAATTCCTTCGGCTCGGTCACCACCAGCAGAGACTCGCCTTCGGCCTTGATGTCGTCCGCGCCCAGCTCGATGCCGAGCTCGGTCAGACGGTTCTCGTCGGTGGTGGCTTTTTCGTAAACGATGATTCCCTGCTTCTTGAACATGTACGCGACGGAACCGGAAGCGCCCAGGTTGCCGTGGAACTTGGTGATGATTTGGCGAACCTCGCCCGCGGTACGGTTGCGGTTGTCGGTCATGATCTCGACCAGCAGCGCCGTGCCGCCGGGACCGTAGACCTCGTAGTTGAACTCTTCGTAGACGACGCCTTCCAGATCGCCGATGCCCTTCTTGATCGACCGATCGATGGTGTCGTTCGGCATGTTCACCGAACGCGCCTTGTCCACCGCCGTGCGCAGCCGTGGGTTGCCGTTGATGTCGCCGCCACCCAGGCGCGCCGAGACCGTGATCTCTTTGATCATCTTGGTCCAGACCTTCGACTTCTTCGAGTCGGAGGCCTCTTTCTTGTGCTTGATCTTTGACCACCGGTTATGGCCGGACATGCCTCCTCTCCTACCACATCGCCGCGGCGGTCGGGAGTGCCTGCGCGCGCGTTTCGCCGACCGGGATCACCAGCCGGGCGTGGCGGCCAGCGGCGCGTGGTTCCAATTCTCTGTCCGGTCGCAGGCGTCGTCCGAGGCGCGCCGCACCGATCGCCCCGACCACGCCGTCGCCGATACGTCGACCCAGCCACCATAGCTGGAAATCACCGGTGCATCCGCCCCACCCAGGCCGCGCAAGCGCACCACCTCGCCGGTGTTGGACAGCCCGTCGGCGCCGATTCGCGTATCCAGCCGCACAAGCACCGCCCCCGCGCGCGGCGGGACATCCAGCACGCTGAATGGATCGAACGCCGCCCCCACCACCAGCGCGTAACCGCCCGGCTCCAGCATGGCGTCGGGCAGGACGTCGCCGCCCCGGCTGTCTTCGATGCGCAGGCCCTGCAGGTTCAGCGGCGCGGCGCCCAGGTTGCGCAGCTCGACGAATTCCTGATCGGGTTCCTTGCCGGCGGGGTTGGCCAGCACTTCGGTGATCACCACCGGCGGCGCGGCGGGCGGCGTGTGGATGGCGATGGGCGCCGCGGTCGAAATGTTGCCGGCCCGGTCGGTGGCGCGGATGGTGACGTCACCGTCGGTGTCCGCGGCCAGCGCGCGCGCCGGCACCCCGAGATCGACCATCCCCGTGCCGGCCCCGACGGCGATGGTGGTGGTGTCGTCGCCGACGTGAACCAGGGCTTCCACCGTCACGGCTTCGTCCACCGCCAGGGTCACGCCCAAGCAGCCCTCCGCCAGCGCGGCCTGCACCGCCGTCAGCGTCGGCGGCGTCTGGTCGGGTGCCGCGGCGGTGTTGAATTGCCCGACGGTGCCCATCGGAACCTGCGAACCGTCGTCGCGCACCAGCGGCGCCGTCACCGTCACCTGACAGGTCACCCCGGCGGGCAGCGCGCCTGCGACCGCCACGCGATAACACACCCCCGCCCCGTCGCAGGGCATCGGTTGGGCAGCGCCTTGCGATCGCACGTCGCCGCCGGCGCCCGCGCACACGGTCAACGCGCCATCGGGCACCATCAAGGGCGCGGCGAAACGAACCACCAGGCTGGCCAGATTGGGCGGCACGTCGGTGGCACCAGACGCCGGGTCGACCAGGCCCACGCCTGACGAGCCAACCGCCGTGCCGGCGGCGCTGTCGCGCGTTCGTTCGTCGGTGAGGTCAGTGTCCGGCGCGCAACCGGCAACGGCGACAAAAGCAATCACGATGATGGTGGGCGATCGGCGCCCGGAGGCTGGGGTCAACATGCAAAGGTCTCGGAAGCCGCACCGAAATGTTGTGCGTCCGTACCGAGCGGCGCGAATTCGGGTAAAACCGGCGCGATGTCAAACGCCGAATTGAATCGGGCCGCCGACCTTGTGCTGGCCTCGGCGTCGCCCCGGCGGCGCGAATTGTTGGAGCGGATGGGCCTTTCGTTGCGGGTGCTACCGGCGGACATCGACGAGACGCCGCTGCCCGGCGAAAAGCCGGCCGACCACGTCAGCCGGCTGGCGGCCGGCAAGTGCGACGCGGTCTGGAGTCGTCTGACGCCAGCCGAGCGCGAACGGACGGCGGTGCTGGCGGCCGACACCATCGTGATCGTCGACGACGACATCCTGGGCAAGCCGCGCGACGCGGGCGACGCGCGGGCCATGCTGCAGCGGCTTTGCGGGCGGCGGCACACGGTGACCACGGCGTACCAGATTCGCCGCCCGCCCGATCGCCAGACAGCGCGTGCGGTGTCGACGGCGGTATCGTTCCGGCTGCTGCAACCGGCGGAGCTTGACGCCTACATCGCCTCGGGCGAGTGGCAAGGCAAGGCGGGTGGCTACGCCGTGCAAGGGATCGCCGCCGCCTTCGTCACCGAGCTGCGCGGCTCGCACACCAACGTCATCGGGCTGCCGGTCGCCGAGGTGATCGCCGATCTGCTGGCGCTGGACGCCCTGCCCGGTTATCCGCCGGCGGCGTTTGGCGGCGGGGGCGCCGGGTGACGCGCGCCCAGGAGATCGCCGCTGGATTGTCTTCGGTGGGGGAGCGCATCGCCGCGGCGGCGCGCGCCGCCGGGCGAACACCGGAATCGGTGCGGCTGGTGGCGGTCAGCAAGAAGATGCCGCCGGCGGACATCAGCGCGGCGCTGGACGCCGGACAGATCGACTTTGGCGAAAACTATGCGCAGGAGCTGCGCGACAAACGAACCGCCTTCGCCACCGCGCCCACGTCGATTCAAGCGCCCGCGCCGGCCTGGCATTTCATCGGACCGCTGCAGACCAACAAGGTCAAGTACGTGGCGGGCCAGGTGGCGCTGATCCACGCCGTCGATTCAACCGGCGTGCTGGACGAGATCGAACGGCGTGGTCACGACGACGCCTGCTTGATTCAAGTGAACCTGGCGGGCGAGACGCAGAAACGGGGCGTCGCCGCCGCCGCGCTGCCGGCGCTGCTGGATCACTTCGCCGGCTTGTCGCACGTGCGCTGCGCCGGCCTGATGCTGATCCCGCCTTTTTCGTCAGCGCCCGAGGACAACCGTCCGCAGTTCGCCGCCCTGCGCGCGCTGCGCGATCAGCACGCCGCCGTCGCCCGCCCGCGCGTCGACCTGCGCGAGCTGTCCATGGGCATGAGCCACGACTTCGCCATCGCCATCGCCGAAGGCGCCACCATCGTGCGGGTGGGAACGGCGATCTTCGGCGAACGCCCGTCGGTGCCGGTTCACGGATAGACGTACAGCTCGTCGATGCCCCACCAGATTCCGCCGCCCAGTTGAAGACGCTTGTTCAGCGTCAATCGAACGCAGCGGGCAGTGGTGGGGGCGGCAAAGTCGATGACGAATGGCATGTTGCAGCTGGCGTTGCCGGAGCAGCCGGGTTGGGGCTCTGTGCCGCTGGCCACGGTGGGTCCGAAGGTCTGACAATCGAGTGAGACCGACGCATCCAGCCCGCCGGGATAGTCGCGAGAATCGGGACCGCCAACGCCGTTCACGCCACCAGACCAAAAAAGAATTTTCTTGAACATGTGCGCCTGAACCATGTCGAACGTGAACTGATCGCCGATGGTCTGGGCGGGCGAATTGGTGTCACCGATGGACCAGCGCGTGTTGAAGTTTCCGTCGAGGGCGTTGGCGTATTTCAAATCCTGGCCCATCGCTTTGGTGCCAGTCGGGAAAGGCGGCACTGAAGTGGCGGTCCAATTGGTGCGGCTGTAAGCGCCGCCATCAGGGGTGCCGTTTATGGCGTCGACGGCCCCTGCGGCGTCCGTATTCGTATCCAGCGCCGCGGCATCGGCCGGAGCATCGATCGCCACGTCCTGGGCAACGTCGGTCTGACCACTGTCGTTGCTGGAACCGCCGGTACCCGCGTTGTTTCCGCCGCTGCCGCCCCCGGAGCCGGCGTCGGGGGTGGCGCCGCCAGTACCCGCGGCCTGCCCGCCACTGCCGCCGGCCCCGCTCTTGTCAGAGCTGCTGCAGCCAGCACCGACAATCAAACCGGAAATCGCAACTGCAAAGAGAATTGATCGCGAGATGTGCATTTCCTTTCCAGACGGCGGCCGGCGTTTGGGCAGGCACTCCACTTTCGTGACGGGGGCGCCTGGGGACACCCGGGCGGTGAAAGGTTCGGTGGGGGCGACCCATCTTTTGATTGCGACCTAACCGTCTGTCGATTCTGACCGACCCGATGACGGGGCCTCGTCGCAGCGAGGGAAAGAGGTTCCAATGGCAAAGCATTTCCTAGGCTGGCTGACAGTCGCGGGATTCGCCGCGTTGGCGGCGGCCGGCTGTTCGGGTTCGATCGCCGACAGCTCGAATCCGCCCGGTGACAAGGGCAACGTGACGATGCCGCCCGGTACCGGTGGGCAAGTCACCACGCCGACGCCGACGCCAACGCCGTGCACGGCCGATGCGTCGCTGGCTCCGGCGCGCATCTGGCGCCTGACCGACGAGCAATACGTCAACGTGGTGGCCCAGGTCTTCGGCGTGCGCGTTCCGTCGTCGATCACAGAAGCGGACACGGCGCCGGCGGATTTCACCGCCACCGCCGAGTCGCCCGAGCTGACGGTGCAGGCGAACACCGTGAATGCCTACGCCACGGCCGCGCACACGGCGGCGGCGGCGGCGGTCTACGCAAACCTGAACGTCTTCCTTCCGTCCGGCGCCACCGCACCGCCCGACGCCGAGGTGGAACAGTTCATCCGCGCCCGCGTCGCTCGCGCCTTCGGGCGTCCGGTGACCGACGGCGAGGTTTCGGATCTGCTGAGCATCTATCACACCGGCCTGTCGACCGAGAGCGCCGGCGCCGGCATCCGCCTCATCATCGAGGCCACGCTGCAATCGCCGTCGTTCCTGTATCGCACCGAGCTCGGCACGACGACGTCGGGCAAGAAGACCGCGCTGACCGCAAACGAGCTGGCCACGGCGGTTTCGTTCGCGCTGCTGGATTCAGTGCCGGACGATCAACTGTGGGCGAAGGCAGAGTCGTCCGCGCTGCTCAAGCCGGCGGTTTTAGCGGCTGAGATCGATCGGCTGTTGGCCGAGCCGGCGGTGCAAGCCAACCTGGGCCAGAAGGCCGGGTACTGGCTGGGCGTCGAGAAGATCCGTTCGATGGTGCCGAAGAACGCCACCGCGTTCCCGGACTTCAACGCCCCCTTGACCCAAGATCTCTACAAGAGCGGCGAGCTGTTCGTCACCGACCTGGTGGCGCGCGGGACGGTCGCGCAGTTGCTGACGTCGGACACGCTGTACGCCAGCTCGGGCGTGGCCAAGCTTTACGGTCTGTCCGGGGTCAGCGGCACCGACTTGACGGCGGTTCATGCCGGCAGCTCGCGCGCGGCCGGGATCATCACCCAGCCGGGCATTCTGGCGGCCTGGTCGCAGCCGAGTTCGGACGGCGATCCCAACCGCGGCGACGTCATTCACCGTGGGTTGTTCATCTACAACGCCCTCGTGTGTGGCATCTCGATCGGGCAGCCGCCGGACAACGCCGCCGCGGTGGCCTCGACGTTCCCGCCCATGGCCACCGAGCGCGAGAAGGCGCAGCTGCGCGCCACCGCCAAGGAAGGCTGCGGCGCCTGCCACGGCCTCTTCGATCCGCTGGGCCTGGCCACCGAGCAATACGATCCGATCGGTCGGTACGCGCCCAAGGACGCCAGCGGCCAGGTCATCGATGCCTCGTCGACGCTGGCGCACCTGGGGACGGATCTCGACGGGCCGATCTCCGGGCTGCCCGATCTGGTGAACAAGCTGAAGATGGGGCGGCGGGTGTCCGACTGCGCGGTGAAGAATCTTTCCAAACCCACCATCGGTCGCGACGACCTGCTGAACGACAACTCATGCGACCTGCAGGCAGTGAAAGACAAGCTGGCCGCGACCGGGTCGTTCACCGACTACTACCGCGCCGTCTTCACCTCTCCGGGATTCCTGACCCGGGATCTGACACCATGAAAAGCGAGTTCAAAAAAATGAAGAGCGATCTGTTTCAATATGTTCCGCGGCGATCTTTTCTAGCCGGCGTCGGGACCACGGCCGCCGGATCGCTGTTGCGGCCGCTGTTCGCGTCGGCCGCCGGGGCGTCGCCGACCCGCTTGCTGATCGTGCACCGGCCGTGCGGCACCTTTCCAACCGCGTTCTTCCCGCAGGGCGGAAACGCCACCACGTTCACCCTACCGGCGATCCTGCAGCCGTTCGCGCCGCTGCAAGATCAGATGGTCATCCTGAACGGCATCTATTGTCCGCGCGATCACGGCTGGGCCGGCGACCAGCACGGGGCGGGCATGATCACCATGATGTCGGGCAAGCGGCCGATCGAAATTCCCGGCACGAATTCGGGCGGCGACGCCAACGCCAAGAACCAGATGGCCGCTGGCCCGTCGGTGGATCAGTTCTTCCTGCAGCAGGCGTCGCTGGGCTTTCAGAACGCGTCGATCTCTGCTGGCATCCAGTCGACGGCCTATCCGCCGTCCAGCATCGGGCTGCCGAACTTCAAGGTCATGTCGTACGGCACGGCCGGCGCGATGTTCCCGGAGAGCCGCGATTCCGTGCTGTTCTCGAACGTCTTCGGCGGCGCGATGGCCGACGCCTCGCCGCAAGATCTGCTGCGGATGCGCACGCAGAACACCAGCGTCCTCAACTTCGTGAACAAGGATCTGACCCGGTTGCGCGGGTTGGTGCCGAAGTCGCAAACGACCAAGCTGGACGCGCACCTGGACGGCATCGCCAAGCTGCAAGCGCGCCTGACCAGCACGCCGGCGATGCCGGCCGCGGGCACGTCCTGCACACCGCCCGTCGACGCGACCTTGCCCGCTCCCACCGGCGACACCACTCAGGACGAAGCGCAACACAAGACGCTGGCCCAAAATCAGCTGGGCATCATCCTGGCGGCGTTCCAGTGCGACCTGGCCCGGGTGGCGACGTTCTCTTTCGCCCACGGCAATTCGGCGCTGCGCTTTTCGAAGATTCTGTCCGGGTTCACCGACGGGGCGGGCCACCACGACATCTCACACAACATGGGCGCCACCAACGAGCACGCCGCCATCGATACGTTTTACTCACAGATGATGGCCGACTTCCTGATGAAGATGAAGGCCACGCCCGACGGCGCGGGGACGCTGCTGGACAACACGGTGGTCGTGTACTTCAACGAGTGCTGCTACGGCTGGGACCACTCGATCGAGAACATGCCGGTGCTGATGTTTGGCGGGAAGAACCTGAAGCTGCAGACCGGCAAGCACCTGCAATTCGGCACGCGTTACATGAACGACGTCTGGGTGGCCATCGCCAACGCCCTGGGCTTGCCGATGACCACCTTCGGGGACACCGCCTTCAGCAAGGGCGCGGTCCCCGGTCTCTTCGCCTAGGTCTGCCATGTTCCTCAGCCCCAAGGAGATCGAGCGGCTGCACGTCATTCAACTGGTCCTGGAGCGCCGCATGACGCGCGCGAAGGCCGGCGGCTTGCTGAGGCTCGGCGTGCGGCAGGTATCAAGACTCTGCAAGGCCTACCAGCGTGAAGGTGCCGCTGGGCTCGCTTCGCGCAAACGAGGCCGAGTCGGAAAGCGAAAGCTTAACCCCGACGTCGAAGCACTGGTCGTCGCGCTCTCGCGCAGGTTCTATCAGCACCTCGGTCCCACAATGGTGTGGCACAAGCTGGCCGAGCAGCACGGAATCAAGCTGGCCAAAGAGACCGGTCGAAAAATTCTCTGCCGAGCGGGCCTTTGGTTACCACAGACCAGGTGGACAGGGAGAGCAGCGCGGGTTTGCGTGGAATTTACAAACTAGCGATTGTCGTTGTGCGACATCTCGGCGAGGGTTCTCAACGGGCGTTCTAGCGCAGCCGCTGCTTCGACAAGCGAGCAGGCCGTCTCGCCTGCCGTGTCCATGTAGGACGGATCGCGTGGGTTTTCGCGCTGGGGATCAGCGCGGTGCGATTGGCGAGGTCGGCGGCGGCAGCGGGCTGTGGACCGAGATCGAAAGCGCCACCGACGGATCCTGCGCGGCAAGTTCCAGCGTGTTGTCGATCGCAACCTGCCATCCTTCGGTGATGTGTCCGCTGCCCAACGCCTGGGCCAGCAGCAGCCAGGCTCGCCAGTCCTTCGGTTGTTTCCGAGTGGCGGCGCGGGCCTGGTTCAGGTCGACTGATTCGTTCAGCAGCCAGGCGGCGACGGCTTGCGCTTGCACGTTCGTTGGCTCCTGGCGACGGGCTTCCGCGAGCTCGACCATCGACTGGGCGATCAGTTCGTCGCGGGCGCGAGCGGCGATTGCTAGTCGGCCGGGGCGGCCGGCGATGGCCAGCA
>DASXQB010000237.1:0-2843 GCA_036493295.1 Polyangia bacterium
CAGCGTCATGCCGCGCGCGGCGATCATTCCCGCCGACGGGAAACGAAACTCGTGGTGGGCGGCGAACCAGTCGGACGAGAACGGGAACCCCGCCTGGCGCAGATCATCGATCACCTCGCCGAAGTCCTGCTCGACGAAGAAGGGCAGCGTGAAGCGATCGTGCAGCGCGGTTCCCCAGCGGATGGGACGCTCGCGGTAGGGCTTGTTCCAGAACCGCGCCGTCAGCCCGCGCAGGACCAACTGCTGCGCCAGGCTCATGCGCGCGTGCGGCGGCATCTCGAAGGCGCGCAGCTCCAGCAGGCCCAGGCGGCCGCTGGCGCTGTCGGGGTTGAACATCTTGTCGATGCACAGCTCGGCGCGGTGGGTGTTGCCGGTGACGTCGACCAGCAGGTGGCGAAAGATGCGATCGACCAGCCAGGGCGGCGTGGGCGCGCCCGCCGCGCGCTCGTCGATCTGGCGAAAGGCGATCTCCAGCTCGTCGACGCTTTCCTGTCGGGCCTCGTCGATGCGCGGCGCCTGGCTGGTGGGGCCGACGAACAGGCCGGAGAACATGTACGACAGCGACGGGTGATTGAGAAAATAGCCGATGAAGCTGCGCAGCAGATCGGGCCGGCGCAAGAACGGGCTGTCGGCCGGCGTGACGCCGCCGAGAACGACGTGGTTGCCACCGCCGGTGCCGCTGTGCCGCCCATCGAGCATGAACTTCTCGGTGCCAAGGCGGGTCTGCCGCGCCTCTTCGTACAGCGCGGTGGTGTTGGCCGTCAGATCGGCCCACGACGTCGCCGGATGAATGTTCACCTCGATGACCCCGGGATCAGGCGTGACGGCGAAATTGCCCAGGCGCGTATCGCGCGGCGGTGGATATCCTTCCAGCATCACCGGCGTGCTGACGTCGCTGGCGGCTTGCTCGACGGCGGCGACCAGCCGCAGGTACGCCTCCAGGCTTTCCAGCGGCGGCATGAAGACGTGCATCTTCCCGTCGCGCGGCTCGACGCACAGGGCGGTGCGCACCAGGTCGTCGGCCGACGATCCGCGGGCGGGCGGCAGCGTCGGGGGCTTGTCAGCGGTCGGGCGTTCGCCGGCGGGGATGCCGACGCCAGCGGCCCCGGCTCCATTCGCCCGACGCGCCGGTTGCGGGACGGCCAGGCGGACGACGCTGGGCGGGGTCGGGCGCGGCAGCGGTGGGCGCGGCGCGAACGGGTCGGCGTCGTAGAACACCTCGCGCGCCTTGGGCGCCACCCACGGCAGCGAATCCAGCGGCAAGCGCAGTCCCAGCGGCGAATCGCCAGGCAACAGATACAGGCGATCGCCGCGCAGGAACCAAGGCCCGGTGTGAAAGGTGATCGAACCGTCCGGCGCCAGCGCCGCGCGCAGCGGCAACGCGTGGCCGACGACAGTGCCCAGGCCCTGTTCGAAGACGTGGGCCAGGCGCGCGCGATCCTGTTCGTTGTCCAGGCGGGCGTCGTGCGGATCGACGTTGGTGGGCAGGCGCCGCTCGCGCCACAAATAGTAGAAGGCGTCTTCGTAGGCGGCGATGGCCCGGTCCTCGTCGACGCCCAGGTTGCGAGCGATGGCGCCGATCAGCGCGCGTGACGCCCCGGCCGCCGGCGCCGGCGTGCCCGGACCGGCCACCAGCGACGGGCGATGCCACAGCGGTTGGCCGTCCTTGCGGAAGTAACAGCTCATCGCCCAGCGGGGCAGCGGCTCGCCCGGGTACCACTTGCCTTGACCAAAGTGGAGCAGGCCGCCAGGGGCGAAACGCTTTTGCAGCCGGCGCAGCAGTTCGTCGGACAGACGCCTTTTTTCCGGCCCGGTGGCGGCGGTGTTCCATTCGGCGCCTTCCGGATCATCAATGGAGACGAACGTCGGCTCGCCGCCCATGGACAGACGGACGTCGCTGGCTTGCAGCGCGCGATCGATCTGATGACCCAGGGTATCGATGGCCGCCCACTGTTCTTCGTTGTACGGCTTGGTGACGCGCGGCTGTTCAGACAGGCGATCGACGCGCATCTCGAAGGCAAAGTCTTCCTTCAGCTCGTCTTCGTCGGTGCGCTTGGTCCAGGAGAAGCCGCCGCTGACCGGCGCGGCGCTGGCCGGATCGGCGGTGCAGGCCAGCGGGATGTGGCCTTCCCCGCACATAAGACCGCTGGTCGGATCGAACCCGATCCAGCCGGCCCCGGGCAGGTAGACCTCGGTCCAGGCGTGCAGATCGGTGACATCGTGGGAGACGCCCATCGGCCCGTCCAGCGGTTTGACGTCGGCGACCAGCTGGATCGAATACCCTGAAACAAAGCGCGCCGCGAAGCCGAGTTGCCGCAGAAGCTGCACCAGCAGCCAGGCGAAATCACGACAGGATCCGTGCCCGCGGGTCAGGGTTTCTTCGGGCGAAAATACCCCCGGCTCCATGCGCACGTCGTAGCGAAGCAGGCGTTGCACCTGCTGGTTGATGTCCACCAGCACGTCGATGGTGCGGCGCCCGGGCCGGCAGACCCGCGCCTCGACCGTGCTGCGCAGGGCGGACAGATGCGGTCCGGTCGGCGCCACCAGCAGATAAGGCGCAAGCTCGATCTGCTGGCCTTTGTCGTAGGTGAACGGAAAGTGCTCGGCGTGTTCCTCGACGAAGAAATCGAACGGGTTGATCGCCGTCAGCTCGGCGATCAGATCGACGTCGATGGTCAGCGCGTCCGCCTCCTGCGGGAACACCACGCGCGCTTGGTAATTGCCGAAGGGATCCTGCTGCCAGTTCAGGAACTGCTTTTGCGGCTGAACCTTCAGCGAGTAAGCGCGGATCGTGGTCCGACAGTGTGGCGCCGGCCGCAGCCGCACCACGTGCGGTTCAAAGC
>DASXQB010000238.1:0-2883 GCA_036493295.1 Polyangia bacterium
GTTCACCTGCAGGCCCACCTGCACTGAACCGGTGTCATCGACGACCTTGTTGCCATTGTTGGCGCCGGCGCCGTCGCTGGCCGAGCACGCCGCGAAGCCCGCGCCACCCAGCAGCCCGGCCAAGGCCAAAGCCATCCACCATCGTCCGTTTGCAAGCTGGGACAGTCGCATCGTGCTCTCCTTCGATGTAAGCGCAGTGACTGTCGTCGCCCCGATGAACCAGGTCCAGCAACCACTCGGCAACAAGCTCGCGACAACGCCGGAGACCAAGCCCGTGAAATTCGGGCATTAAAGTTCGCAGGCTTTTGACCGATGATCGGAAGATGCGCCGAGTTTCGCCTTCGGACACAGCGGGCGCGGCCGGGATGCGACTGACGCTCCTGCGCTGCTTGGGTATCGTGGCTTCGTTGTTCGCCATCGGCGTGTGCGGCTGCAGCAGTTCCAGCATTCACAGCGTCGACGCCGGCACCGGCAGCGGCGGCAGCAATGGCCGCGATGCAAATGGCTCGGGCGGCACGAACGGCAGCGGCAGCGGTGGTTCCAGCGCCACCGGCGGCGGTGGTTCCAGCACCACTGGCAGCGGCGGTGCCTCAGGGACCGGCGGGCAAGCCGCGAGCAACGGCGGCACGACCGGCTTCGTCGCCTGCACACCCGGCGTGCAGCAGAGTGCCGTCGCCGACTGCGGCTATCCGGTGAAGAGCAGCAGTGCTTTGACCAGCATCGTCTTCAGCGAGAGCGAAGTGCTGCGCGCCATCCAGCCGTCCGGCGCCGCCCCGGAAGGGATCGTCCGCGTCTTCTACAACGACGAACACGCGCTGACGCTGGGAGTTCGCCGCGTGGTCGTGAAAACGGCGGCCGGCACCACGATGACCGATTACCCAGTCTCGCCGCTCGCCACCGATCCCGGCAGCGTGATGAGCCCGCAGGTCGGCACCAGCGACCTGGCCGGCGACAACAGCGGCCTGGACCAGTCGCTGCGACCGATGTGGCCGGTCCTGTTCATCACCGACATCACCGCCGACGCGAACAACCGCGCCGGCGACTGGCAGCAAGGCGGCGTCCCGCGCGGACCAGACGCAGTCTTTGGTTCGTGGAAAGCGGCTGTTCGCACCGTCGACAAGACAACGACGCCAAACAAGATCACCGTCACCCCGGATCCCGATCCAGCCAAGAACAAATGGGACCTGGCGACCGGCGATCCCGCACCGGCCGGCCTCACCGACCAAGGCTTCGGCGCCGAGGCACGCTGGACCGTGCCGCTGGCCTCCGGCCACAACTATCGCATCCAGGTCATCGTCCACGACGGCGATCAGAACAAAAGTGGCGGTGATTCAGGCGAGGGCTGCGTGGTCTTTTGCGCGGGCGGCGCCACCCCCGACGGCGGCGCGCCTGGCCCCGACGGCGGACCGCCGCCGATCATGTGTCCTGCCGGCGTCATGGCCTGCGGCCAAGGCGGCATCGATCCGGTGTCGTGCCCGGACGGCACGGTTTGTGCCAACGGCTGCTGTCTGACGCTGATTCCTTAACGGCCGTCTTCTTGGCCGTCGGTAGCGCCGTCGCGGTTGGGAAGGCAAGCGTCGTTCTCGCCCGGCGCGGGCATTCGATAGTCCATGCGCCAGACGTCGCAACCGGACGGGTCCTTCTCGACGCGCCAGTTGTACGAACACCAGAAGTCGCAGACTTCGAAGCAACCGGATAGCCCGACGCGGACGCCGCCAAGGGCGCGCAGCTGGTGGGAAACTGATCGATCGGACAGCAGAACGGAGCGTCGGCGGACGCGGATGCCGTGGTGTCGGGTGTGGCGTCGGCGTTGGTCGCGGCGTCCTGGGCAGGAAAGCAGAAGTCGGTCTCGCCGGGCGCAGGCATCCGCGTGTCCCAATGCCAGACGTCGCAGCCCGCTTCGTCCTTCTCGAGGCGCCAGTTAGTCGAACACCAGAAGTCGCAGGAGACACCGCACTGAGGTGCGCCGGCGCCGCCAAGGTGAAGGCAACCGGCACCGGGCGTCGGGTCGGGCGGACAGCAATGCGAACCGCCACCGTCGCGGGGCGGCGTGGTCGTGGTTCCGCCCGTGCCATCGGAAGGCGCCTTCACCACCGGCGACGAGCAGCCGGCGAGACCAAGAAAAACGGCCGCCGCCGCGGCGTGCAAGGCTGAACAGCGAAAATTCAGCCTCGTGATTGGGCCACTTCCAATTTGGAAGGAGATGACCTCTTTGCCCGTGCGACGCTACGCCGGCGCTGGGGCCACGCCCGTCGTGGCCTTCTCGGCTTTTCGGGTGCGGCGGCGTCGGCTCTGCAGTCGCAGCCGATCCAGGAACAAATAGATCACCGGCGTGGTGAACAGATTCAAAAGCTGCGACACGGCCAGCCCGCCGACGATCACGATGCCCAGCGGACGACGGAGCTCGGACCCGGCGCCCAGTCCGACGGCCAGCGGGATGGCTCCGAACAACGCCGACAGGGTGGTCATCAAGATCGGGCGAAAGCGTAAGAGACAAGCGCGGTGAATCGCCTCTTTCGGATTCAAGCCTTCGGCGCGTTCCGCTTCCAGCGCAAAGTCGATCATCATGATGGCGTTCTTCTTCACGATGCCGAGCAGCAGGATCACGCCGATGAGCGCGATGATGCTGAAGTCCAGCTTGGTCACTAACAAAGCGATCAACGCGCCCACCGCCGCCGACGGCAGCGTGGACAGGATCGTGATCGGGTGAATCAGGCTCTCATAGAGAATTCCCAGGACGATGTACACGCAGACCAGCGCCGCCAGGATCAGGAACGGCTCGCTGGCCAGCGACGCGCCAAAGGCCTGGGCGGTGCCTTGAAAACCGGCGCTGATGCTGGCGGGCATCCCGATCTGGCGTTCGATGCGTTCGATTGCGGCGAT
>DASXQB010000239.1:0-3752 GCA_036493295.1 Polyangia bacterium
GCGACTGGCGCTCGTGAACCGCGCTCCACAGGTTGGCCAGACCGAGCGCGACGACGATCAACGCGCAGATGGTCAGGGCCCAGTCGAAACGGAACCGCAGCTTGCGCCACGAGATCACCCGGGGCATCAGCATCAAGGCGCCTTGTCGTCGAACGTGAAACGGGTGACGCCTTCCGCCGGCCGCGGCGCAACCTTGGACGCTGCCTGCGCGGCGGGTGGTGACGGCTCCGGCGCGTCGGCGCTGGCGGTGCCCTCGGCCAGCCGTCCGATCCGCCGGTGCGGTAGGCCGACCCGCGGGGCGTTCTTCTGATCGGGCGCCACCGTGTCGAAGTAGTTGCGCACGATGTCCACCGCCAGCGGCGCCGCCACCTCGCCGCCGTGGCCGCCGTGCTCGACCAGCACGGCAAAGGCGATGCGCGGCCGACCCGCCGGCGCGAAGCCCACGAACCAGGCGTGGTCGTCCTGCTCCCACGAACCGGCGCCCTCCCCGCGGTGGATCATCCGGCGCACCTGCGCCGTGCCGGTCTTGCCGGCGATCTCGATGTCGTGCGGGTGGACCTTGAACGCGGTGCCCTTTGGTTCGTTCACCACGCCCACCAGCGCCTGGCGCAAAAACGCCAGGTTCTCCGGCGCGATCGACAGCTCGCGCCGCACGCGCGGGGCAAAATCCTCCAGCACCTGTCCGTCGGGCGCCTCGACCCGCTCGACGATCTGGGGCAGCCACAGCTTGCCGCCGTTGGCGATCGCCGCGTACATCGTCACCATCTGCAGCAGCGTCACGCGCGTCGAGCCCTGCCCGATCACCGCGTTCAGCGACTGGCCCATCTGGAAGCCTTCGTTGTGCGGATCCTGGCGCTTCTGCTCGCGGTACCAGGCCTCCGTCGGAAGAAAGCCGCCCTCTTCGCCGTTCAATCCCAGCCCGGTGGGCGCGCCCAATCCCAGATCGGCGCCGAACTTGGCCAGGCGATCGATCATTCCGGGCCGCGCACCCAGCTCGTAAAAGTAGACGTTGCAGCTTTGCACGATGGCCTCGTACATGCTGACCGTCAGGTGCGTCTTTGTGCACTTGAAGCGGCGGCGGCCCAGCTCAAACCATCCGTGGCATTTCGTCTTGTCGTCGACGGTGATGAGACCGTCTTCCAGCGCCGCCAGCGCCGACACCGCCTTGAACGTCGACCCCGGGTAATACGTCTCGTTCAACGTCTTGTCGCGCAGCGGGTGATAGCGATCGGCCAGGATTCGCTGCTCGGCTTCAGGCGACAGGCGCCCGGACATTTCGTTCGGATCGAAGCCGGGCCGCGAGGCCATCGCCAGGATGCGGCCGGTGTCCACGTCCAGCACCACGGCGCCGGCAGCGCGCTGACCACGCAGCGCCCGCTCGACGATCTTCTGCACCTCGACGTCCAGGGTGAGAAAGACGTTGTTGCCCTGCACCGCCGCCTGGCGCGTGGGTCCGTCGACCAGCTCGCGGATGTCCGTCTTGGGCATCCCGCGGTGGTCGACGACGATCTTTTCGAAGCCCGTCCGACCGCGCAAGTAGCCCTCCCACTGTCGCTCGATCCCGGTGCGGCCGACCAGATCGCCGGCGCGGTAGCTTTCGTCTTTTTTCGCGCGCAGCTCGTCGGGCGAAACTTCGTTCATGAAGCCAAGGACGTGGCTGGCCACCGCGCCGTAGGGGTATTCGCGGCGCGGGACAGAAACGATCTTCGCGCCCGGCACATCGAGGCCGGTCTCGATGGCGGCCATCGCCTCGCGCGAGATGTCCTCGGCCAGCAGCACCGGACGTTCTTTGTCCTTGCTCTGATCTTTGCCGGCGGCGCTGGCGGCGGCTTGCTCCTGGCGTTCGTTCTGCACGCGCTCCCAGACCTCGACGGCCTGCTCGGCGTTCATGCCAAGAACGCTGCGCAGGTGCTCGAAGCCTTCGCTGGTCAGCGAGCGCGGGTTGACGTACAGGTTGAACCCCGGCCGCACCGTGGCCAGCACGCGGTTCTTGCGATCGCGGATCTGCCCGCGCACGCCGGCCAGCACGTCGGTGCGGATGATGCTGTCCGAGGTCAGCTTGTAGAACGTGTCGCCTTCGATGACCTGCAGATAAAACAGCCGGCCGCCAATCGCCAGGAAGGCCAGCACCACGAACAACCCGAAGTAACGCGCCCGCCGGCGCATCTCCGGTAGCTCAGCGTCCTGCCCGGCTATATCCATGGGGGTACGCGGTTTGTTCTCATCGCAGGGTCATCCCGTCGCCGGCGGCGCGCGGGCCGCGGGCCAGCCCGACGCGAGAACGGGTGGCGTCGATGCGGCCGTCGATGCGGCGCAAAAGCCCCAGCACGATGGGGCCGCAAAATCCAGTCAGCAGCGCCTCCAGAGGCGCCTGGCGAAGACCGCCGTAGCCGCCCTCCGGGGCAACCTGCGCCCGCACGATCACGATCAGCAGCGCCGACAGAAGACTGGCCACGAACGACGTCGCCGCCGGCAGCGCCAGGCCAGCCACCGTCACGCGCGTCGACAGCGCGCGGGCAAAGAGCACCATCAGCACGAAGACCAGGCTGTGCACCCCTTGCGGCGCGCCCGACACCAAATCCAGCAGGTAACCGGTGATGAACGAAACCACCGCCGCCGACGACACCGACCACTTGGGTGACAGCCCGACGTGCAGCACGACCAGCAAGCCCAGGCTGGGCGCCGCCATTCGCACGGGCGCCAGCTCAAGCACCGTCGATTGCAAGATCAGCAGCAGATACGCCACGACGATGGTGACCAGCGAGCGCATCAGCGATACACCGACAAGCCGCGCGCCGGCGCCGATGGATGGTGCGTCCCCGCGTCGGGATCAGGCGCCGGCGGCGGCGCCGCCACCACCAGCACCTCGGACAGCCGGGCAAAGTCGACGTCGGGCGTGACCTCGACCTCCTGGTACATGTTGACGGCACCGGCGCCCACCTTGCTGATCTTGCCGATGGCCAGATCGCGCGGGAACGCACCGCCGAGACCGCTGGTGACGACCTTGTCGCCTTCGCGCACCTGATCGCCGCGCACCAGATATTCGATGCTGCAGCGATAGCCGTTCTCGCCTTGCTTGCCGCGCAGGATGCCGCGGCCGCCGGTGCGCGGAACGAACACATCAATCGCCGAACGCGGATCGACCAGCAGCATGATGTCCGACGTCTGCCCGGCCACGCGGTTCACGCGGCCCACCACGCCTTCCGGCGTCAGCACCGCCATCCCGCGACGGATGGTGCCCTCGCCGCGATCGATCTCCACACGCGCCACCCGAAAGTACGGCGAGGCGTCGATGCTGATCACCCGCGCCGCCAGCGTCTCGGCGGGCGTGAGATCTTTGAGGCCCAGCAAACGCTGGTAGCGCCCGCTTTCGGCGGCCAGGCGGCGCGTCTCCAGCAGCTCGGCGCGCAGGCGGCTGTTCTCGCGGCGCAGCTCATCGTTCTCGCCACGCACGTGGATGAGGTCGACGTAGCGGCCGGCCACGCCGCCGATGGCGCGCGCGATCGAAGACATCGCCGATTGGGCTGGCGAGACCACGCGCAGGATGCCTCGGTCCAGCGTCGACAGCTCGCCGGGATTTTTCGCCGACATGCGCAGCACGATCACCGCCAGCAACAACGTCGCCGCCACGATCGCGCTCTCGCGCACCCTTTTGCTGCTGCCGGTCATGAACTGAGGAACCTGGCCGGGAGTCTACTGCAGGGCTACCTCGCGCAGCAGGCTCAGTTCGTCCAGAGCCTTGCCGGTCCCCA
>DASXQB010000240.1:0-16484 GCA_036493295.1 Polyangia bacterium
AAATCCAGCCAGCCGCGTGCGCGCCGCCTGGATCAGTGTCTCGCTTTGGTCGAGGCAGGTGATCGATCTGGCGTGCGGCGCGATGAGCTGCGCGGTGGCCCCGTCGCCAGCGCCGGCGTCCAGCGTGTCGCCCAGGCGTAAAAGGCCGAGCAGGCCGCGGGCCAGCGACTCCCAGGTGCGGCCCGGCGAGTAGTGCCGCTCCATCTCGCCGGCCACGGTGTCGGGCCAGCGCGCGGTCTTCTGGCGCGCCGCCAGCAGCGCCGCGCAGCGCTGGCGATCGACGTCTACCAGTTGATCGCGCAGATCGCCTGCGATCAGCGTCCACACCTGGCGCGCCGCCGCCGGCATCTCGCCGTTGTTCAGGCGGTAATACGTCGACCCGCCCGCTCGCCGATCGCACAGCACGCCCGCCTCGCGCAGCTTGCCGAGGTGGGTGGACACCCGCGACTGACCAAGCTGCGTGATGCTGGTGAGGTCGTTGACCGTCAGCTCGTGCTCGGCCAGCAACGCCGCCAGCCGCACCCGCGAAGGTTCGGCGAACAGCTGCAAAAGATCGGTGGCGGCGGCAAGCGTCTGCATATCCGTCTATCCTGATGAACGTATATTAAAGCAGGCCCCCGCAGCTCGGTCAACCGCCCGGTCAAACCTGGGCCGCGCGCCGCCCGGCCTAGGCGCAGACCCGGCCGAACAGCGTGGCCGGGGTGGCGCGCACTATCTCCACCTCGACGAACGCGCCCGGTTCGACGCCCGGGCCGGCCGGGACCAGCACCGAGCGGTAACCGCTGGTGCGGGCCAGAAACTCGGTCGCCGAGCGTTTGGAGACGTGGTCGATCAACACCTGTTCGCGCTTGCCGATCTGGGCGGCCATGATCTCGCCGCTGATGCGGTGCTGGACGGCGATCACCGCGGCCAGGCGGCGCTGCTTGGTTTCTTCGTCGACGGTGTCGGGCATCTTGCGCGCGGCGACGGTGCCGGCGCGTTCGGAGTAGGCGAACATGAACGCCGAATCGAAGCGCAGCTCTTCCTGGGCGCGGAGGATGGTGGCGAACTCGTCGTCGGTCTCATCGCAAAAACCGATCAGCAGATCGGTGCTGATGGCGACGTCGGGCAGCGCCGCGCGCAGGTCCCCGACCAGACGGCGGAAGTCGTCGTAGTGATATCCGCGGCGCATACGATCCAGCACGCTGTCGGCGGCGGTCTGCAGCGGCAGGTGAACGTGACGCGCCACCTTGGGCGTCTCGGCCATGGCGGCGATCACCGCCGGCGAAAAATCCAGCGGGTAGGGCGACATGAAGCGGATGCGCTCGATGCCGTCGACGGTGGCCACCGCGCGCAGCAGCTCGGCGAACCCGACGTCTTCGTATTGATACGAGTTCACCGTCTGCCCGAGGAGTTGAATTTCTTTGTAGCCCGCTTCGGCCATGGCGCGGGCCTGGCGCAGGACTTCGCGCGGGGGCGTGCCGCGCTCGCGGCCGCGGGTGTACGGCACCACGCAGAAGGTGCAGAATTTGTCGCAGCCGCGCTGGATGGTGATATGGCCGGTCACGCCGCCCGTCACCTGGCGCGCCGGATCCAGGCCTTCGTAGGTTTCAAAGCGATCAAGCGTGGTGTCCTGCACCGTCGCGCCGGCGCGGGCGGTCTCGACGTGTTCGACCAGGCGGCGGTATCCGTCGGGGCCGATCACCAGATCGACGTAAGGGGCCCGCTCGTGAATGGTCTCTTTCAAATGCTCGGCCATGCAGCCGGTGACGCCCAGGACGACGCCGGGGCGCGATTTGTGCGCGGCGGCCAGCATGCTGGCGCGGGCGAAGACGCGGTCTTCGGCTTTTTCGCGCACGGCGCAGGTGTTCAGCAAGATCAGGTCGGCAGCGGCGGCGTCATCGGTGCGCGCGTAGCCGGCACGGTAGAGCAAACCCATCATCATCTCGGTGTCCGCGACGTTCATCTGGCAGCCGTAGGTCTCGACGTAGGCCAGGCGGCCCGCCACGCGGGCGGTGCCGCCGTTCGGGGGGGCGTGTGAGATCGGCAATTTGCGCCGCAACTGCACCAGATCAGCCATGAACCGCGAATTTATAGCGCGAAAACGCACCGGACGGGTTGCCAGCAGACGATGACGTGGCGATCATCGCGCGCATGAACGGTTCTTTCCGATCGGGTCGGGCCGGTCTGGCGGCCGCGGCGCTCACCGGCGCCGGTTTTTTTCTCATCGTCGCGTCGCCGGCACAGGCGACGACGTTCATCTACCGCAGCATCGTGCTTCCGTACGGCGAAGCGGCGGCGGACATGGGCGTGGGCATCGGGCGCGCGCCAGTCGGGCCCGAAGATCGCTCGGTGACCGGCATGGGTCTCAATTTGGCGCTGGCCGGCGGGCTGGTTCCGTCGCTGGAGCTGGGCGTGCGCACCGGCATCCGTTTTGAGGGCGAAGGGCGCGGTATGCGCGCCGATCAATATGGCCGGACCTGGGACACCGAGACCTACGGCACCGGCACCAGCAGCGTGGCCAATCCCGAGGTGCACCTCCGCTGGCTGGTGGCGCGCGGCGAAGGCGCGCAGCTGGGCCTGGAGTTTCGCGCCTATTTTCCCGTCGAAAGCGGCACCCGCCTGGGTTTTCTGTTCGGCATCCCGCTGATGTTCCGCATCGGCCAGGTGCGCGTCGACACCGGCGTCTACGTGCCCGTGCTGTTCGATCCGCAGCGCAGCGCCATCAGCATTCCGGTCGACGTCTGGATCCAGGCCGGGCGCGTCTGGCTGGGTCCGCAGCTGGGCGTGCGGACCGCGCAAAGCGGCGGGCCCTTCAACCAGTATCCGCTGGGTTTCGGCCTGGGATACGCCGCCTCGCCGGTTGTTGATCTGCGGAGCTGGCTGCTTTTTCCAGATATCGGCGCCGACGCCGGGGCGCGCACCTGGGGCGTTGGTCTGGCAGTGCACATTCGGTTCCAATAGCCAACCGTCAATAGCTGCTGCGCGCTTTGCTCTCCTTCGTTATGCTGGAGATGAATGGGGTTCAAGGCCGATCGCCCTGGCAATGACCCGGAGCCCGCTGAAGAAGCGTTGCGCGCCAGTCGGGCGTACCTGAGCGCGATCATCGCCTCGGCGCTGGACGGCATCGTCACCATCGACGCCGAATCGCGCATCATCGACTTCAACCCGGCGGCGGCGAAGATGTACGGGTACGCGGCGTCCGACGTGGTGGGCAAGTCGCTGCTGGACGTGGTGGTCTCGCCGGAGAGCCGCGATCGCCAGCTGGCCAATTTTTCGCGCTGGGAAGCCACCGGACAGATCGGCGTGCTGCTGCCGCGGCAAGAGCTGATGGCGGTGCGCGCCGACGGCACCCGCTTCCCCATCGAGCTGACGCTGGTGCGCCTGCAGGCCGGCCACGCCCGTTACGTCGCCTTCGTGCGCGACCTGACCGACATCAAGCGGGTCGACAACGAACGCCGCCGGCTGGAAGAACAGCTGCGCCACGCGCAGAAGATGGACGCCGTGGGCCGGTTGGCGGGCGGCATCGCTCACGACTTCAACAACCTGCTGAGCGTTATCCTGGGCTTCACCGAATTGTCGCTGGCGTCGGTGCTGCCGTCGGACGATCTGGCGGAGAACCTGGGCGAGATCAAGAAAGCCTCCGAACGGGCGGTGGGGCTGGTGCGGCAGCTCTTGGCTTTCAGCCGGCGGCAGGTGCTGTCGCCGCGCGTGCTCAACCCCAACGAAGTGCTGACCAACATGGAAGGTCTGCTGCGCGGTTTGATCGGCGAATCGATCGAGCTGTCGCTGGGGTTGTCGTCTGACATCGGCCAGATCAAGGCCGACTCGGGCCAGATCGAACAGGTGATCGTCAACCTGGTGATGAACGCGCGCGAGGCCATGCCCGACGGCGGCCTGCTGCGCATTGAAACCGCCACCGTCGCGCTGGACGACGGCGGCATCCCCGGCGGCAACGACGCCCGCCCGGGCGCTTTCGTGCGCCTGGTGGTGCAGGACAGCGGCACCGGTATGAGCGACGAGGTGCGGGCGCACGTCTTCGAGCCGTTCTTCTCGACCAAGAAGACCGGCAAGGGCACGGGCCTCGGTCTGTCGACGGTGTACGGGATCGTCACCCAGAGCGGCGGCATCATCCGTTTCACCACCGCTCTCGGCGAAGGCACGCGCTTCGAGATTTTTTTGCCGCGCGTGGATCGCGCGGCGCTGCCCGCCGACGCGCCCGAGCCGGTGCTAAGCCCGCGCGGCGACACCACCACCATCTTGCTGGTGGAAGACGAAGACGCGGTCCGCAACCTGGTCCGCCGCATTCTTGAGCAGGCGGGTTATCAGGTGCTGGTGGCCCGCAACGGCGCCGAGGCGCTGGAGCTGTGTCAGCGGCCCGATCTCAGCCTGGATCTCCTGCTGACCGACGCGGTGATGCCAGTGATGAGCGGGCCCGAGCTTCTGCGCCGGGTGATGGTGCTGCGGCCCGAGCTGCGTTTGATGATCATGTCCGGGTACAGCGATCGTCCGGCGGTCAGCGGCATCCCGTTCATCGCCAAACCGTTCACGCCGGTGCAGCTGGAAAAAGTGGTACGCGAAACGCTGGACGCGCCGCTACGGCCGCCCGCCTAGCGCCCGCGCCGCTTCCTGAAAGGTCGCCACCGCCGGCGTGGGTCGCCGCTGCAGCGTCGGATCGCCGGCAAAGTCGATGCTGAAAAGACCGAAGCGTCCCTGGTAGCCGCGCGACCATTCGAAGTTGTCGATCAGCGACCACACGATGTAACCGATGACGTCCGCCCCACCGGCGCGCGCCTGATCCAGCGCGTAGATGTGCGCGCGCAGAAAATCCGGCCGCCGATCGCCGCGCGCGTCCGCCACGCCGTTCTCGGTGACCAGCAGCGGCCATTCGTAGGCGGCGTAGTGCAACAGCAGACGGGTCAGGCCTTCGGGATAGATCTCCCAGCCCATGTCGCTGACCGGTCGTCGGCCGTCGGGTGGCGCGCGTTGATAGGTGTTCTTGGCCCCGCCGAACAGATGGCCGATCACTCTTTCGCGGGTGTAGTAGTTCACGCCCAGATAATCGAAGGTGCCGCGCGCAGCCGGGTAGGCTTCGTCGATGGTCACCACGGTCGGGATCGAGATGTGGATCCGCCCGGTGGCCACCGCGTCGATGAACGAGTCGTTGTAAAAGCGGGCCGCCGCGCTGGCCACCAGCGCATCGACGGGATTGCGAGAGGCGGCGTCGAACACGCGCAGGTTCTGCGCCACCCCGATCACCGTGGGGCGGCCGTCGCCGTCGGCGTCGACGCGATCGGCCCGCCGCAGTTCCGCGGTGGCCTGGACGTGGCCGATGATGAGCGCGCGCATCACCGCGGCGCCGCGCTTCGGATCCGCCACGCCGGGCGGCCATTCCGCGCTGAGATAACCCTTGGCGACGAAAACGTTCGGTTCGTTGATGGTGCACCACCAGTCGACCAGATCGCCGAAGGCGGCGCCGGCCCGCCCGGCGAAGGCGGCGAACGCGGCCGGCGCGCCCTCCCATTCCCAGCCGCCGCGTGCGGCGATCCATGGCGGCAGCGTGAAGTGGTGCAACGTCACCAGCGGCTCGATGCGGGCCGCGCGCAGCGCCGCGAACATCGCCCGATAATTTTCGGCGGCGGCTTGATCCCAGGCGCCGGCCGTCGGCTCGAGGCGGCTCCACTCGACGCCCAGCCGATAGACGTTGGCGCCCAGGGTGCGCAGGGCGGCCACGTCGTCGGGCCAGCGATGCCACGAATCGGCGGCGCGCGCGGTGGTGCCACCGTCGGCGACGTGGGGCCGCCCGTCGGGGTATCGCCCGCGCTCCCACGCGGTCCAGTCGTTCAGCGTGCCGCCTTCGATCTGATGCGCCGACGTGGCGGCGCCCAAGAAAAATCCGCGCGGCGCGCCCGCCAGCAGCGGGTGCGCGGCGATGTCCGTCGGAGCGAACGACAGCTCGTGATGGCACCCGGCCGCGGCGACGGCCGCGGCGAAAAAAATGCCGGTCGCCAGCGCCACCGCGCCCGCAGACCGGTCGTCGCGCCGCACCGGTTAACCGAACAGGACGCTGACCGACGCCAGCTCGACAGCCAGCTGGTCGGTGGCCTTGCGCAACAGACCTTCGCTGATGCGCAGGGTGTCGGCGCTGGTGGCGGTGAAGGCGGCCCCCCGTCGCACCAGACGGGTCACGTCGCCGCCCGGCAGCGCGGTGTCAGCCAGCTCGGTGGCCATGGCCGACAGCGGCCAGTAGAGACTGGAACCGGTGGGCGCGCTTTGCGCGTGGTGGCTGCTGGCCACTTGAGCGATGGCCGGGTCCAGGCCCAGGCCCGACAGCAACAACGACGCTGCATATTCGTGGCGCTGGCGAATGAACAGCAGGTAGTCCGCGGCCTCCACCGACGGGGCCCGTTCGCTGACCAGGCGGATCAGAAACGCCGCGCCGAGATCGCGGAACAACCCGGCGGCGTAGGCCACGCCCGGATCCAGTCGGGCGCTTGGCCCCAGAAGCTCGGCCAGCACGCGCATGGCCAGCGCCGACGCCGCCGAGTACCACCACAGCGACGACAGCATCTCGCGAAACGCCGGGCTGGCGGGCACGAAGCAGCCACGCTGGAACACCGCCTCGACCACGGTCTCCAGCGGTTTCAGGCCCACGCGGCCGACGGCGGTCTTGATGTCGCTGGTGCGCGTGCCGCGCGCGTAGGCCTGGCTGTTGGCCAGCTTCAAAAGCTCCAGCGAGATGCTGGGGTCGTACTGCACCAGCCGGGCGACGTCATCCAGCGAGGTGCGCGATTGGTTCATTGCCTTGCGCAGCTCGCCCAGAATCATCGGCGAGGTGGGGATCTCGACGGGCGCGTCGCGCAGCTTGTCGAAGATGGCTGCCAGCGCGGGATGCAGGGGCGTCGGTTTGCGCGGCACCACCGACTCGGGAAACGTGGGCGTGGCGGCCGCCGGCTCGGATTGTTTTTTCCGCGCGATAGTGACGGCGCGGTGAACGGCATCCATCACGATCGCCGGCTGCAGCGGCTTGCGCACGAATTCAACCGCCCCGGCGCGCAAGCTCTCGATGATCCGTTCGGTGGTGGTCTGGGCCACGCCGGTCACCACCACCGACGCTGAAACCCGCCCTTCGAACAGCCGCCGCAAAACCAACGGCGCGTCCAGCTGCGCCAGCTTGTCGCCGAGAATGATCGCGTGCAGCGGCCCGACGCCCGCCATCTTCAGCGCCTCCTCGGTGTCGCCGCTGCCCTTGACCTGATAGCCCTGCCGGCTCAGCGCGCCTTCCAGCGCTTTTCGCGGGCCTTCTTCACTGTCGATGACCAGAACGGAATCAGGCGTCGAGGACTTCTGGTTCGGTGTCGCCGGCAATGAGCTCCTCGAAGTCCGATGCTACCGCAATTTTGCTGTTAACGGGCAGCTCGTTCCTGGGCTTGCGCCACTGTGTAAGCTGTCATGCTGACGATGGTGTCGACGTTGGCGTCGCGGGGCAGGACAGTGATCGGCTTGTTGATGCCGAGGAGGATGGGGCCGATGGCGGTCGCGCCGCCCAGCGCGCTCAACACCTTGTAGGCGGCGTTGGCCGCCGACAGCGACGGAAAAATCAGCACGTTGGCTTCGTCGGTGAGGCGGGTGAAGGGGAAAAGCTCGCGCATCTTGTCGTTGTCGAGGGCGATGTCGGCCTGCAGCTCGCCGTCGATCTCCAGGTCGGGACGGCGCTTGCGCACCAGATCCACCGCCGCCGACACCCGCGCCGATTCGGGGTGCGGCGCCGAGCCGAAGTTGGAAAACGAGATCATGGCGATGCGCGGAGCCACCTCGAAGGCGCGCACGGCGTCCGCCACTTGAATGGCGGTGTCGGCCAGGGTTTCAGCGTCGGGTTCGATGTTGATGCTGGGGTCGGCGAAGAACTTCACGTCGTTCTTCATCAGCATCATGTACATGCTGGTGGCGCGGTGAACGTTGGGGCGGATGCCCAGCATCTGCAGCGCCGGGCGAATGGTCTCCGGGTACGGCGTGGTCAACCCCGCCACCAGGCCGTCGGCGTCGCCGCGACGGACCATCATCATGGCGAAGTTGATCCGCCGGGCCATTTGCTGCTGGGCAGTGGCCGTGTTGATGCCTTTACGACAGCGCAGCTCCAACAGGTCGCGGGTGTACTCGGCCAGCTTGGGCGAGTCGGCGGGGTTGATGATCTCGGCGCCGGCGATCTCCAGATCCAGGTCGGCGCAACGCTGGCGAATCTTTTTCTCCGGGCCCATCAAGATCGGGCGGGCGATCTTTTCGTCCAGGATGATCTGACAGGCGCGCAGCACCTTGATGTCGTCGCCCTCGGGAAAGACGATGCGTTTGGGGCTGGATTTTGCCCGCTGGATGATGCGGCCCATGATCGTTTGCGGTCCGCCCATGCGACGTTGCAAGCGATCGCGGTATTCATCCAGATCCAGCTGGATGCGGGCCACGCCGCTGTCCATCGCCGCCTTGGCCACGGCCGGCGCGCACCACCACAACACGCGCGGATCCAGCGGCTTGGGGATGATGTAATCGACGCCGAAGCGGATCGACGAGACGCCGTACGCTTCTGAAACGCTGTCCGGCACCGGCTGGTGCGCCAGCTTGGCCAGGGCGTGCGCGGCGGCGACCTTCATCGTCTCGTTGATGTCGCGGGCGCGGACGTCCAGGGCGCCGCGGAAAATGTACGGGAAACCGAGGACGTTGTTCACCTGGTTGGGAAAATCGCTGCGCCCGGTGGCGACGATGGCGTCGGGACGGGCTTCCTTGGCGTCGGGATAGCTGACCTCCGGATCGGGATTGGCCAGCGCGAAGATCATCGGCTTGTCGGCCATGGTCTTCAGCATCTCGCCGGTGACCAGGCCGGCTTTCGACAGACCCAGCAGCACGTCGGCGCCGCGCATGGCATCGGCGCGCGTGCGGGCGCCGTCGTCGCGGCGGGCAAAGCGCGCCTTGTACGGGTTCATGCCCTGGCCGCGCCCGGCGTAGATGACGCCCACCGAATCAATCAGGGTGATGTTCTCCAGTGGCACGCCGAGATCGACATAGAAGTTCGCGCAGGCGATGGCCGAGGCGCCGGCGCCCGAGACCACCACTTTCAAGTTGGCCAGTTTTTTCCCGCAGATCTCCGCGCCGTTGATCAGCGCCGCGCCCGAGATGATCGCCGTGCCGTGCTGATCGTCGTGAAAGACCGGAATGGACATGCGCTTGCGCAGGGCGGCCTCGATCTCGAAGCACTCGGGCGCTTTCAGATCTTCCAGGTTGATGCCGCCGAAGGTGGGCTCCAGCGCCGCCACTGCCTCGACGAAACCATCGACGTCGGTGGCCGATAGCTCGAGATCGAACACGTCGATGTCGGCGAATTTCTTGAAGAGACAACCTTTGCCTTCCATCACCGGCTTGCTGGCCAGCGGGCCGATGTTGCCCAGGCCCAGCACCGCCGTGCCGTTGGTGATGACGCCGACCAGGTTGCCGCGCGCGGTGTACTCCCACACCGCCTCGGGGTTGTCGGCGATCTCGCGGCACGGCTCGGCGACACCCGGCGAGTAGGCCAGCGACAGATCGCGCTGCGTGACCAGCGGCTTGGTCGGGACCACTTCCATTTTTCCCGGCCGACCGTTGCGGTGATAGTCGAGGGCGTCGATCTTTCGGATCATCGTCCCGGTAGTCTAGCGCTTCGCGCCCGCTCGCGGGGGACGCGGGCGCGCGCTCAGACGCCCTGGTTCGGCGCGGTCACGCTGTGCGCGGCGTGCAGCTTGGCGCGTTTCGCCTTCAGCATGTACCGGTAGGTCATGGTCGCCTTGGGCGGAATCACCATGTCGGCCAGATAGCGCGCCGGATTGGTGAAGCGTTCATTCACGCGGATTTCAAAGTGCAGGTGCGGCGGCGAGACCTTGACGCCGGTTCGACCGACGGCGCCGATGCGCTGGCCGGCGGTGACGTGCTCGTCCTTGGCCACGGTGTACGACGACAGGTGCATGTAACAGGAGACGATCTTGTGCTCTTCGTCGTGGTTGATGCACACGTAGATGCCGCCCACGCCGAGGCGGCGGTAAACGTAACGGGCGATCTTCTCGGGCGGAATCACTGTGCGTGGGTGGCCGATGATGTTGGCGCCGGCGAACATCACCGTGCCGTCGGCGATGGCTCGCACCGGCTCGCCCAGCGTGGCGGTGATGTCCAGGCCCCGGTGGCGGCGGGCGCCACCGTCGCGATCCTCGCCGGGGCCGCTGCTGGCCACGCGCGGGATGCCGTCCAGGGGCGAAACGATCGACACGCCCAGCGGCGATTCGCGCGGCGTCTCGACGGTGCCGTCGTAGTGGCGAATCATGCGGCGGCGCGCGGTCAGGATCAGATCCTCCTGGCCGGTGCTGCGCACTTCGTCGCCCCACACGAAGTGCGCGACGGCGCTGCGGTGCGGGACGCCGCCGAACAGGCGGTCCAGCTCGACGTGGACTTCGTCCCACATCTTCAACAAGCGCGCCCCGACGTGCAGGTTGCGCGACGGATCAAGCAGCGCGGCGGTGCTGAGATCGTCGCGCGACACCGGCGGCGGCGGCGCACCCGGCGAGAGGTACAGCGCTCGATTGATGCGCAGCAGGCCCACGCCGCTGGGCGAATCGACAGTGGGCTTGCAGCTGCTTTCGAACAGCACCAGCGCCGACAGCAAGAACGGATCGACGCTGGATTCAGCGGCGCTGGCCAGCACGTCGGTGGCCAGCGCGGTGATCGGCGCATCGGGCGCCACGTTGCACAGGTACGCAAACGATTCGCGAAAGCGGGCATCGTTGATGTTGGCGGGCACCGCCGGCTCGGCGGGCCAGGTCGCCAGGTCGCGAAGCTGATGCGCCGGAATCGGCTCGGTCGCCGGATGGCGGGCGTCCCACAGTTTATTTCGAGCCTGTACGTCGCCGCAAAACACCAAAACAGCGAGCAGCAGGGCCGAAACCACACGAGCCATGCCCAGCTTTTATGGCATGGGGGCGCGGCCTGTGGATAGACGGGTCTTACAAACCTCTGACGATGGCGCCGCGCCGCGCTGGCAAGATGGCTGGAAATCGCGGTCAGACGGCGCTCTCCCCTTTTCTGCGATTTGGCATATCCTCGGCGGCGCGCTCGTTCCCGACGCGACTTTGAACGCACCACTGCCTCCCCACCCGCCCCGCAAATACACGGCCAAGGAGAATCGATGGCATCGACCTGCCCACGCGTCGTTTCGTTGCTGATCTCGTCCGTTTGCCTGGTTTTCTTGGTATTCGCCGGGGTGCCGGTAGCGCACGGGGCGCCGAAGCCCGCGCCCGCCGCCACCAATGACGACGACGCTCCGGACAAGGCGGACGCCAAATCGGACGCGAAATCAGACGACGCGGACGCCGACACGGACAATGAACCGAAAGAGTTCAGGTTCGAATTCGGCCTGATCGGTGGATACCACTGGTTCACCAAGGACCACAGCCTGGGCCGTAACGAGAGTGATTCGACCGGGATATCGCCGGCCAATGCGCCGCTGTTCGGTGGCCGGTTTTCGCTGAATTTCAACCGCTACGCCGCGCTTGAAATTGAGGCGGCCGGCATGCCTTCGCACACAGTCGATCAGCGGACCAAAATGTGGGTGTTTGGCTACCGCGGCCAACTGCTGGTGAATTTCGTCGGCAGCGGCCCTTTTCGCCCATTCTTGGTTTTGGGCTACGGCGCGCTCAGCTCGATCGTCAACGACACCTCGGTGGTCCCAAGCGACACTGAAGGTTTTCTGCACGGCGGACTCGGTTTCAAGGTGCTCTTCAGCGATCGCGTCGGTCTGCGGCTGGAGGGACGCATCACCGGTCCGCCCGCGTTCGCTTCCTCGGTGGTGTCTATCGGAAACCGCACGCATTTTGGCGGCTGGGATTACGAGGCGCTGGGCAGCTTGTATCTGGCCTTCGGCGACGTGGAGCATTCGCGGCGGGTCGTCATCCAGCGCGTGAAGGTGATCGAAAAGAACATCAGCAACGTCTCGTCCGATCCCGACGGTGATGGCATCGCCGGCGCCGCCGACAAGTGCCCCGACCTGGCCGAGGACAAGGACGGCTTTGAAGACGAAGACGGCTGCCCCGATCCCGACAACGACAAAGACGGCATTCCCGATCTGCGGGACAAGTGCCCCAACTTGCCCGAGGACAAGGACGGCTTCGAAGACGAAGACGGCTGCCCCGATCCCGACAATGACAACGACGGCATCCCCGACGTCAAAGACAAATGCCCGAACCAGCCGGAGACCAAGAACGGATTCCAGGACGAAGACGGCTGCCCCGACGAGGTGCCAAAGGCGCTGGCGCGCTTTACCGGCGTCATCGAAGGCATCAACTTCAAGACCGGCTCGGCGGACATCACCTTCGGGTCGTTCGGCATTCTGGATCGCGCGGCGCAGGTGATGACCCAGTATCCGGACATCAGCATCGAGATCTCCGGCCACACCGACAGTCGCGGCTCGGCGGACCTCAACCGTGAGCTGTCGGGGCGGCGGGCGGAGGCGGTGAAGAACTACCTGGTCTCGAAGGGCATCCGGCCGGAACGCCTGACGTCGATCGGCTACGGCATGGATCGTCCCATCGCCTCGAACAAGACCGATTCTGGCCGCGCCCGCAACCGGCGGACGGAGTTCCGCCTGATCACGGCGCCGGCTCAGTAGCGGCGCCGGCGGTGGCGATCAAGCCGCCGAGAAAAAATCAGTGACCGGCGCTGAGCGCCGTCCGCATCTCCGGTGGGATGCGGACGACGCGGCCGTCGGCGGTGATGCAGGCGTGCAAGGTGTGGCCGGTGACCAGCAACTCGCCGTCCGGGAGCCGCCGCAGTTCGTATTCGAAGCGGGCCGAGGCGGCGCCGACGGCCGAAAGGCCAGCCAGGATCTGCAACTGGTCGTCGTAACGGGCCGGGCGTTTGTAATTCAGGTGCGCTTCCACCACGGGCAAGAACAATCCGTGGGTCTTTTCGAAGGCGCGGTAGTTGGCGCCAGCGTCGCGCAGGTACTCGTTGCGCCCGATCTCGAAGTAACGCAGGTAGTTCGCGTAGTACACCATCCCCATCTGGTCGGTGTCGCCGTAGATGACCCGCACCTCGGCCACCGGACGCACCACGATGGGTGTTTCGGGCGTCTTCTTTACCAATGCCAGATCTGGTCGTAGCCGGCGAACAGCTTGGGCAGGGCGGCGCGCGAGACGGTCTGAAGGCCGTCGATCAGTTCGCCGCGTTCGATGCCGCGCAAGGCGGCGTCTTCCTCGACGATGAAGACGTCGACGCCCTTCGGGCCCAGCTTGGCCAGATCGTCGGCGATGCGCGGCGGCTGGGTCTGCGGGCGATCGCCGAACGACAGTCCCGAAGCGTCCTGCGTCTTCACCGCGTAGTTGACGGCGTTTCCGCGCAACAGCACGGCCAGGTCCGCGCCCGCGCCCTTCATGGCGTGGGTGATCCACAGGATCGGATCATCTTGCTCTTCCAGATTGCACCGGTACGCCGACGCGATCACTTGCAACACTTTACGAGCCATATCGTCGCTCCTTCCTACCGTGTCCCGATGATCAATGTGTTGTCGGAGGCCTCGGCGGCCTTCCATAGATCGCCGGGGCTGCCGCGTCGGGCGCCGGGGATGGATTCGCCCACGCCGCGCTCGTCGACGCACAGGCCGCAGTTGATCCAGTCGATCTTGCCGCCGCTCTTCTCGGCCGAAGCGAGCAGAGCAGCGGCCCAATCCTTGGGCAGCGGGTGATCCTCCTGGGCGGCGTCGCGGCCGTGCACGGCGTTGGCATGCGCGGCTTGCTTGGCGAAGGTCAGGCTGACCGCGCCCTCATACGCGAACACGGTCAGGTCGTAGCCGCGCCGGGCGGCGATATCGATCAAGCGCAGGGCGGTCACCGTACGGCTGTTCTCGTAGGGTGCATCCATCAGGGCGAAGGTGAGGGTTTTCTTTTCCATGGTCGTCGTCTCCTTCTTGCTTGCCGCTAAAGCCAGATGGCTTTGCGACCTTCGGCCAGTTGATCGACCACCACGTCCAGCGGCGCGGGCTGCACCGACGGGCAAAGGCGCGCGGCGGTGATGCCGCGTTCCTTCAGCGAGAATTGATCGGCCAAGATCTGCACGCCGGCCTTGGCGGCTTTCTCCAGCGCCGCCGACTCGCTGCTCTGGCGCGCGGGCAGCACGCCGTTTTGCACCAGAAACAGCGTGACCGTCTTGCCTTCCTGGGCCAGGGCCGCCGCCAGGTCGTACGACTGGCCGACCTCGCGCGATTCGAACGGATCGCGCGATTCAATGAATAGATACTTTTCCATGATGTTCCCCTCCCGAAAAAGCTCGGCGACTGGCTCGCGGCGCGAAGGCTAACCCACGCGTACAGGTCCGGGCAACGGCGGCCGGGTAGGCCGGGGTGAGCGGGACGGGCCGGCGCGGCGTTGTTGTCTCAAGCCGTCGGGTGGCGATGTCGATGATGAACGACAGGCGCAAGGCGAGATCGACGATGAACCAGGGCCGTCACCGCTCAGACAATGACGATACGCTGTACCTGTCCCCTGAATCGAGGGAGCTTCTACGTCAAGTATTGAAGACCGAGAAGCTGGACGGCGAGCCCGATCTGATCACCGCGGTGAAAGAAGCGCTGCGCTTGCAATACGCGCGCGGGTTTCACGAAGGCGTGGCCGAGGGCGCCAAGGGTGGCGGGCTGGGCTTGCCCGCCGTGCCCCCGCCGCGCGATGACCGGCGCAGCCTGTCTCCGTCGGTCCATCGAACAGCGTCCTCGCAAGAGCGGCGCCAGCGCAATCGCAATCGCCACCGCCAGCGTCGGTTTCGCCGGCGCCTGCGCAGTGTTTTCGTCACCGTGACCATGTTGGTGATGGCTGGGGCCGCCCTGCTGGCGTTTAGTTCGGCCAAGCTCGAGCTCAGCGCTCAGAAACCGAACGCCCGATACCACACCGATTCTCATCGCTAGAGACGGCTCCAGCGCATTCCAGCAGCGACCATCGTTCGGGCCCTTCGTCCGACGTTATTTTCGCCCGCCGGTTCTCAACGGTGGGCGTACACTTTTCGTGGGAAGGAGGGGCTCATGGGGACCATGCAAGGGTCGAAAGCGACGGTGGTGGCGGGGACGGGCGACGATCGGGGAGGGAGCGACGCGCCGGTGGAGGTAGCCGACGAGCCGACGATGGACGCCAGCGAGCGGCTGGTGAAAGAGCTGGCCCGCGTGCGCGCCAAGTTCGCCATGGATCCGGCCGATCCCAGCGAGCGACTGGCGGAGGCCTGGACCTCGCCCACCGCCGCGATGGAAGAAGACGAAGCCGAATTCGTCGACGCCCTGGCCGATTGCTTGGGCGCGGGCCTGCCGCTGGAAGCGGCGCTTTCATGTTGGGACAGCGGCGAGCTGGCCTACGAAGAAGATGGCGACGACGACGAAGGCCCGCCGGCGTTGCAGGTCTTCGCCGCGCACCATTCGCCCGGCAGCCGCCGCTTCTTCGTTCGCTGAAAGCATTGCGCACGCAAGCCGCGATCGTGCACTGACGCTGACACGCGTTTGCGCGGTCGGTGATCGTGTCGGCGCGATTGCATCTACGGGAAGACCGCGGCAGGCTGGCGGCTCTCATCATGTACGAGCTCGTCGGCGCGCCCGCGTTCACTTCCGCCCGTCTAGAAAAGCGACTGCAGGTCATCCGCCAGCGCAACCCGGGCGTGCGTGAGATCGCCGCCGTCTTTGTGCATTTTGTCGACGTTGACGGCGCGCTGCCGGAGCCGGCGCGCGCCACGCTGGAGCGTCTTTTGCGCTACGGTCCGCGCGCCGCCGCGAACGCCGTGGCCGGCCGGCGCTGGCTGGTGGTGCCGCGTCTCGGAACCATCTCGCCCTGGTCGTCGAAGGCCACGGACATCGCGCGCATCTGTGGCCTGCCAGCGGTGCGGCGAATCGAACGCGGCATTTCTTACACCGTGGCCGGCGACGTCGGCGACGAGACGGCGTTGCGGTGGGCGATCGCCGATCGCATGACCGAATCGGTGCTGACCGGCGCCGAGCAAGCGGAGGCGCTGTTTGCCCACGCGCAGCCGCGCCCGCTGTCCACCATCGAACTGGGACCGCCCGCCGGCGCGGGCGCTGGTGGGCGCGCGGCGCTGGAACGTGCCAACGCGGGCATGGGTTTGGCGCTGTCGCCCGACGAGATCGAATACCTGCTCAGCAGCTATCGGGCGCTGGGCCGCGATCCCACCGACGTCGAGCTGATGATGTTCGCCCAGGCCAACAGCGAGCACTGCCGCCACAAGATCTTCAACGCCGACTTCATCATTGATGGAGATCGCCAGCCGCTGTCGCTCTTTCAGATGATCCGGCGCAGCACCGAGACCAGCCCGGGCGGCGTCCTGTCGGCCTACCACGACAACGCGGCCGTCATCGAGGGCCGGGTGGCCGGTCGGTTCTTTCCCGACCCGCAGAGCGGCGTCTACGCGGCCCACTCGGAGGCGGTGCACATCTTGATGAAGGTCGAGACGCA
>DASXQB010000241.1:0-5884 GCA_036493295.1 Polyangia bacterium
GGACGCGCTGACGCTTTCGCCGGTGCACCTGGAAATGTATGAGGCGGCCGCCGAGGCCCTGGCCACCGACGCGCTGGGGCCGCAGCGGGCAAAGAACCTGACCTGCGATCTGGTGGCGATGGGCGATGCCTGCGTCAAGCAGACGGTGACCGCGCTGGCCAAGCGCGCTTACCGCCGCCCGGTCACCGACGCCGAGATCACCGACCTGACGAACCTGGCCGCGGTGGCCAAGATGAACGGCGACGACGCCGAGACCGGCCTCAAGCTGGCCATCGAGCTGATGCTGATCTCGCCGAACTTCATCTTCCGCGTCGAGCTGGATCCCGATCCCACCTCGCTGACGCCGCACCCGCTCAACGAATACGAGCTGGCTTCCCGCCTCTCGTACTTCTTGTGGAGTTCAATGCCCGACGATCAACTGTTCGCCGCCGCCGATGCCGGTAACCTGCACACACTGTCGGTACTGCAGTCGCAAATCGCCCGCATGATGAAGGACGACAAGGCCAACGCCCTGGTCGACAACTTCTCGGGCCAGTGGTTGTTCACCCGCGGCCTGCAGGATGTCGCGCCCGACGCCACCGAGTTTCCGATGTTCGATCCTCCGCTGAAGGACGCGATGACTCAGGAGACGCAGCTTCTGTTCCGCGACATCGCCTTCGGCGGCGTCTCGGCGGACAAGCTGCTGAACGCGGACTTCACCTATCTCAACGATCGCCTGGCCACGCACTACGGTCTGCCGCTGCCGGGCTCGGCGACGATGAAGAAGGTGTCGGTGGCGGGTACGCCGCGCGGCGGGTTGCTCTCGCAGGGCAGCATCCTCACCGTCACGTCGCACGCTGATCGCACCTCGCCGGTCAACCGTGGCAAGGCCATCCTGACGCAGATCTTGTGCGCGACGGTGCCGCCGCCCCCGCAAGGCGTGAAGACGGACCTACCGTCCATGATGGTGGGGACGACGACGCGGCAGCTGCTGGAATCCCATCGCAGCAACCCGACCTGCGCGGCCTGCCACGCGCTGATGGATCCGCTGGGCTTTGGCCTGGAGAACTTCGACGCCGTCGGCGCCTACCGGACAACCGAAAATGGGGCGCCCATCGATGCCACCGGCCAGTACGCCGACGCCGCCAAGAGCAACTTCAGCGGTGCGCACGAGCTGTCCGCGCTGGTGGCCAAGGACGATCGCTTCGCTCCCTGCGTGGCCAAGCAGCTTTACACCTATGGCCTCGGCCGCGAGCCGGTCGCCGGCAGCGGCGCCATGGACCCGTCGACCATCGACGTCCTCGCCTACAACTTCGCCAAGAGCGGTTATCAGTTCGCCACCTTGCTGCAACAATTTATTTCCAGCGACACGTTTCTCAAACGTCGCGGTGACGATACCGGAGGTTCGCCATGAGCATCGGATGGTTGAAGTCAAACAAGCGCGAGTTGTCCCGCCGGGTTTTTCTGGGCGGCGCCGGAACGGTGGTGGCCCTGCCGATCCTCGATTCGCTTCTGTCGCGCCAGGTGCGCGCGGCGGCGGCCGAGACGCCGAAGCGCCTGATTTATTATTACGTCCCGAACGGCATCACCATGCCCGACTGGACGCCGGTCGACACTGGCCCCAATTACACCGTCTCGAAGATCCTGAAGCCGCTCGAACATCTGCGCAGCGACTTCATGGTGGTCAGCGGCCTGGCCAACTCGCCGGGATTTCCCGACGGTGGCAACGGTGACCACGGGGCCGGCACGGCGTCGTTCGGCACCGCCGCGCATGCCTTCAAGTCAGAGACGATCTTGAAGCTGGGGGCGTCGGCGGATCAGATCGCCGCCTCGGCGATGATGGCGGCCGGCGTGAAGACGCGCGTGCAATCGATGCAGCTGGGCATGGACGCCGGCAAGCTGGTCGGCGGATGCGACAACGGATACGGCTGCGCCTACTCGAACAGCGTCTCGTGGGCGGGCGTGTCGCAGCCGCTCACCAAGGTGACCAACCCGCAGTCGGCGTTCAATGTCCTGTTCAACGGATTCGATCCCACCGCGTCGCTGGCCGATCAGACCAAGCGCCGGGCGTACAAGACCAGCGTGCTGGATCGGGCGATCGCCCAGGTCACCGGCCTGGAAGCCAAGCTGGGCGCCACCGATCGCAAAAAGCTGGACCAATACTTGACCAGCGTGCGCGAGGTCGAACGCGAGGTCACCGACACCTCGGGCGATATGTCGTGCACGCCGGGCAACGGTCCGGGATCGCCGTCGGGCTTCGAGCCGACCCTCCACGCCTTCTCCGACATCATGGTGCTGGCCATGCAGTGCGATGTCACGCGCGTGTTCTCGTTCATGCTGGGCGACGCGGCCAGCGTGAGGGTGTACTCGAACCTGCCGGGGATCGTTCGCGGCCACCACGATATCTCGCATCACGGCGGCATCCAGGCCAACATCGATCAGCTCACGCAGATCGACACCTACGAGATTCAGCAGGTCGACTATCTGCTGACGAAGATGAAGGCGATTCCCGAGGGCGACAAGGACATGCTCTACAACGCAACCTTGTTCTTCTCTGGCGACATCTCCGACGGCAACAGCCACAGCCACAATGACATGCCGGTGCTGGTGGCCGGCCACGGTGGCGGGATGCTGAACACCGGTCAGTCGATCAAGTACCAGCTGCAGAGTGTGCTGACCGACGGGGTGAAGTTCGGCAACATGCTGGCGACGACCATTCGCACCGTGGGCGTGAACATGCCGGTTGGCAACAGCGACGGCGTGCTGACCGAAGCGCTGAACATGTAGCGCGAGAGCACGAACCGCGAGCGCCGCCGGTTCGGCGCTGGTTTCAAAGCCGGGGTCCCGATGGGGCTCCGGTTTTTTTTTGCTTCGGCACACGCTCGGCGTGGGCAAATCGGGCGGGATTCATGTTTCTGGCTTATTTCTGGATGATTTCTTGAATGAAACTTCTGATGCGGTGGTTTGTTTCTGCTTGGCGAAGATATGATTGCCACCGTAGGGTGGCGGCGCTCGATCTGGTCCCCCCCAGAGGTTTTTGCCGAGGAGCGCCCGATGACCCAAGCCAGGATCGCCGCCGCCGTTTGTTCGCTGATCGTGTTCAGCTCGTTTGCCGCTGTCGCCACGGCGCAGACGCCCGCACCGGCTCCCGTCGCCGCCGCCGCTGCCGCCGCGCTCGCCGCGCCCGATCTGGCCGCGCGCGTGGCCGACCTTGAAGCGTACGTGACCAACGGTACGCCCAAGTACCTGACCGGCACGTCGGGACCCGGCCACAACGGATGGATGATGACGTCGACGGCGCTGGTGCTGTTCATGACGCTGCCGGGCCTGGCGCTGTTCTACGGCGGCCTGGTGCGCCGCAAGAACGTGCTGTCGGTGCTGGCGCAGTGTCTTGGCTGCGCGGGGCTGGTGACCATTCTTTGGTGGGCGGTCGGCTACAGCTTCACGTTCGCGCCCGGCTCGTCGGTGCTGGGCGGCCTGAGATTCGCCGGCCTCGGCGGCGTTACCGCGGCGCCCAACGCTGACTATTCGGCCTGGGTCTCGCAGAACGTGTTCGCCATGTACCAGCTGATGTTCGCCATCATCACGCCCGGCCTGATCGTCGGGGCCATCGCCGAGCGCATGCGGTACTCCGCGATCATGGCGTTCATCCTGCTGTGGATGCTGATCGTCTATTTCCCGCTGGCGCACATGGTGTGGGGCATCGACGGCTTGATGAACGGCGTGTGGAACCCCAAGGCATCCATCAAGGCCATCGACTTTGCCGGCGGCACGGTCGTGCACATGTCGTCGGGCTGGTCGGCGCTGGTGCTGTGTTTGATCCTGGGCAAGCGCAAGGGCTTCGGCGACCGGCCGTTTCTTCCCCACAGCATGGTGCTGACCATGGTCGGCACGGGCATGCTGTGGGTCGGCTGGTACGGGTTCAACGCCGGCAGCGCGGTGGCCGCCGACGGCATCGCTGCCAATGCTTTCACCGCCACCACGCTGGCGGCGGCCATTGCCGGGTCGGTGTGGCCAGGCCTGGAATGGCTGACGCGTGGCAAGCCAACCGTTTTGGGATTCTGTTCGGGGATCGTCGCCGGGCTGGTGGTGATCACGCCGGCCGCCGGCTTCGTGAATCCCACCGGCGCGGTCTGCATTGGCGTGCTGGCCGGCGTGGTGCCGTTCTTTGCCTGCACCAAGCTGAAAGCGATCTTCAAGTATGACGATGCGCTGGACACCTTCGGCGTTCACGGCGTCGGTGGGACGCTGGGCGCGCTGGTCACCGGGTTCTTCGCTACCACCGAGGCCAACGGAAACCTCAGCACCAATCTCGCTGGGTTGGTGCGCAAGACGTTGTGGATCGAGCAGATCAAAGCCATGGTTTTGACGATGGCCCTTTCAATCTTGGGCACCATTGTCATTGCGATGGTCGTCAAGAAGGTGGTGGGCTTGCGCCCAGACGCCGAAACCGAAGAAGCGGGACTTGACGAATCCGACCACGGCGAGGTTGGCTATCACTTCGACGAGGCCGGCGGCTAAATCGGTGGCCCTGCAAAGGAGCGTTCCATGAAGAAAATCGAAGCGATCATCAAACCGTTCAAGCTGGACGAAGTGAAAGAGCGCCTGCGCGAAGTGGGCGTGTCGGGAATGACTGTCTACGAAGTGCGCGGCTTCGGCCGCACCGGCGGCAAGACCGAGGTTTACCGCGGGTCAGCGTACGTGGTGGACTTCGTCCCCAAGGTTCGCCTGGAGATCGTGGTCAAGGATTCGATGGTGTCCGACGTGGTGTCGGTGCTGACCACCGCCGCCAAGACCGGCAAGATCGGCGACGGAAAAATCTTCGTCACGCCGATCGAAGAAGCGATCCGCATCCGAACCGGCGAGCGCGGCGAAGACGCCGTTTAGGCGCGGAGGCGAGGACTTCCCGCGATCCGATCAGGGCGTGGTGGCAACCGCCAGGCCCCAGGGCGACCCCCCCACCTTCACCCGCGCGGTGACGGTCCCCGTCGCCAGATCAATGATTGACACATCTTGGGACGGTCCGTTCGCGGTGAACAAGCGCTTGCCGTCCTTGCTGACGCCGACCCCCCACGGCCGTCCGCCCACGCCGTCCAGCAGGCGCGCGACCTTTCGCGTGGCGACGTCGATGACGGCCACCGATTCGCCGCGCCCGTTCGTAACGAAGACCTGCTTGCCGTCGGGTGACAGCGCCGCGCCCATCGGCCGCGGACCCAGGATGGTCTTCGCTTTCGGTTCGATCTTGATGGCTCCCAGCACGGTGTGCTTGGCGCCGTCGAGGATGTTCACCTGGCCGCCCATCTCGCAGGTGACGAAGGCCAGCTTGCCGTTCTTGGTGAAGACCACCGAGCGTGGCCGCGGTCCGGTGGCCATGCGTCCCAGCACGGCGAAGGTCTTGGTGTCGACGGCGACCACCTCGTTCCCTGCCTCGGAGGTCACGTAGACCACCTTGCCGTCGGGGCGCAACGTGACGCCTTCCGGTTCGTTGCCGATGGCCACCTTGTGCGCGACCTTGCCGCTGGCCAGATCCAGCACGGACATCTCTGCCGTCTCTTCGTTCGAGACGTAAAGCTGCTTGCCGTCGGCCGACAGATCGAACGATTCGGGATCCTGGCCGCTATGCAGCGTGCGCACCAACTTCGCGCTGGCGATGTCAACCTGGGCCACGCCGTCGGCCTCGCGATCGGCGGGCGGCAGCTTGGATTCGTCGACGCCGGGACCAGCCTTCGGCGAGCCGGACAGGGCCACGAACAATGATTTCCCGTCGCGAGACAACTTCACCCCGCGCGGCCGTTTGCCGACCGGGATGCGCGCCACCACCTCGGCGCGATCGGCGTCGACCACCACCACCTCGCCGCCGTCTTCGGTACTGACGTAAAGGCGGGTACCGGCACGGGCGTTGGCG
>DASXQB010000242.1:0-24894 GCA_036493295.1 Polyangia bacterium
GGCTTCGATCCGGTGACGCCGATCGAAGAAACGGTGCAGGCGTTGGATGACGTGGTCCGCTCCGGCAAAGCGCGCTACGTCGGGTTCAGTAATCTGCCCGCGTGGTTGGCGTCGCACGCCATCACCTTCGCAGAGCAGAACGGTCTGGCCCGCTTTCAAAGCGCGCAGGTTTATTATTCGATGGTTGGTCGCGACGTCGAGCGCGAGCTGGCGCCGTTGTGCCAGGCGCGCGGTCTGGCCATCTTGCCGTGGAGCCCGCTGGCCGGCGGCCTGCTCTCCGGCAAGTTCGATCCCAACAAGAAAGGCCCCGCCGACGCCCGCCGCGCCGCCTTCGACTTTCCGCCCGTGAACATGGAGCGCCTGCCGCGCGTCCTGGCCGCGCTGGCCAAGGTGGCGGCAGACACCGGCACCTCCGCCGCGCGTGTTGCGCTGGCCTGGCAACTGACCAAGCCTTTCGTCACCAGCATCATCATCGGGGCGAAAAAACTGGAACAACTGACCGACAACCTGGCCGCCACCGAACTTCACCTCTCCAGCGAGCACGTGACGCTGCTCGACGAAGCCAGCGCATTGCCGCCGGAGTACCCGGGATGGATGATCCAATTCCAAAACTCCCGCGATCCGCGCGGCACTGCCACCCCACCAACCGACGCCCAGATCCGCGCCGCCGCCGATCGAATCAAGTGAGGTTGCTGGTCTTGGCGGTCAGCGGTGCGGGTGCCACTCGCCGTCGTGCCATTCGTAATAGTGATCGTCGCGCTCCTGCCAGCGGCCAGGCGCGTACTCGTATCCTCGACGTTCGCGGGCATAGTGGCCGTGCGTCCAGACGTACCGATGATGGCGCCAAGCGTGGTGGCCGCCGACCCAGACGTATCCGCGGCGGGGTGAATAATGCTCCTCCACCATCGGTGGCGGCGCCGTTCGCGGTCCCTCGCGAATGATCACCTCGGCCGCCGAGGCAAGCGGGCTCGCCAGGATTGTCAGCGCCAGTCCCATCAACCCAGATTTCCAATTCCACATACTGCTTTCGTAGTCACTCCCGCTTGAGCAGCGAAGGCATTGCGCAGACTGTCTCCGATGATTAGAGGCGGACAGCGAGGAACGCCTCGCGCATGGTTGTCGCCAGTTCGGGCGAAGGGCTGCCGGGTGATGCGCCCTCCTTGCCAGCCAGATCCTCTGGCGACAAACCCACCAGCGCGGGATTGCCGATGATCTCACGAAAATAAGGATCGTCGGGGTTCAGCCAACAGCGGCGTCGTCCCCGTCCTGGCCGGCGCCCGACTAGGCGAAGAGATCCGGCAGCGGTCCCGAACCCGTGTCCATGCCACCGAAGGTGTTGACGTTGGTCAGGCCCATGGCGTGGCACAGCGAGACCAGCAGCCGGTTGTGCTGGACGAAGCTGGTGCCGTAGTTGATGTACTGGCCGGCGCGCAGCCCGCCCGATGAAACCCCGGCCAGGATCATCGGCAGCGGCCACGACATGTGGTCGTGATAGGTACCAAGCTCGGTGCCCCAGACGATCAGCGTGTTGTCCAGCATGGTGCCGGCGCCCTCTGGAATGGCGTCCAGCTTTTTCAGGAAATAAAGGAACTGCTGCGAGTACCAGGTGTAGATCTTGGTCAGCTGCGCGTTGACGTCGGCGGTGGCATCCATGTGGGTCAGGCTGTGGTGGCCGGTCTGCAGCCCCAGCCAGGTGTACGGGAACAGATTGTCGTTGTCGCCAAAGCTGACCTGCAGGCTGGCCACGCGGGTCAGATCGCAGGCCAGCGCGGCGGTCAGGATGTCCATCTGCTGCTGCAGCTGCAGCGGCATGTCCGGGCTGCCACCCAGGTTCGGCGTGGCCGCGTTTGACAGCGTCGGCGCCGCACACCCGCGCGTCGGCCCAGCGGCCAGTGACTGTTCCAGATCGCGGATGGACTGAGCGTGCGCCTGCATCTTCATCTTGTCGTCGGTCGACACGCGCGACTGCAAGGTGCTCATCTCGCCCAGGACCAGATCAAGGACGCTTTTCTGCTGCGCCGCCAGCGCCGCGGCGGACGTCGAGCCGGTGGCCGGCACGCCGCCGCCGAACAAACGCGTGAACGCCGCCATCGGTTTCTGCTCAGGATCGATCGGGCGGCTGGAGCCGGCGTAGATCATGCGCGAGTTGCCACCCGCCGAACCGAGGCTCTGCACACCAAGCTCAAGGGTCTTGAACTTCGTCGGGCTGTTTAACTGCCCGGCGATGAATTGATCCACTGACAACGAGCTGGCGAATTTGTCTCCGTTGCGCCGCGAACCGGTCCACAGCTCGGCGAATCCCTGGCTGTGCGCTTCCGGTAAATCCTCGGCTTTCGAGCCCAGCCCCAACCGGTACTTGCATTCACACGGTGTACGGGTGGGCGAAGGCTCGTCCGACGTCCTGGTCGAAGAGTGCGAAGTCTACGACTATCACCAAAACGCCTTCGAGACCGTGCGGACCACCAGCGTGGTTTTTCGCCGCAACTACAGCCATTCGCGGGCTGCGGCTGACGTGCCGGGCGGATTTGTCACCGAAGACACGACCCGCGGCGACGTCGGCGTCCTGTTCGAAAAGACGCGCTTCGGCCTGGCCGAGAACAACGTCGTCGAATCGGCGGCGACCGGGGTTCGGGTGATGGGCCGCTCGCCAGGTGGTCGCGTCGGACGTGCCGCCGCTGACGGCGTCGGATCCGGTGACCGGCAATCGCCTGCTGGGCAACCTGGTGCTGGCACCGACGGACAGCGGCTTTCGCGTCGACAGCCGCTGCCAAAGCCAGGTACCGTGCAATGATCTTCCGCGCGTCGTCGTCGACACGCAGCTGGTCGACGATGTCACTGTTGGCGGACCGGCCGGCGTCTCGTCCAGCGGCGCCGTTCAAACCCGCATCAGTCAGGTGACGTCGGTTGGGTCCAGCGTCGGGGTGGCCATCGCAGTGATCGCCGCCAACGCCGGCGTCAGCAGCGATTCCCTGGTCACCAACGCCTTGGCCACCGACTACAAGACGGCCGGTTTTCAATCGACCGGCGAACGAAGCTGGGGCTTCGATCATTGCGCCGCCGCCGGTGGCGCCGGACCGGCGTTCGCGCCGATGCACGCGCACGTGACCAGCGCGATCGCCGCCGATCCCGCGCTGGGCGCCTGTCTGGTTGCGCTTCCGACCGGCAGCCCGCTCAAGGGAGCCGGCGCCGGCGGCGGCGATATCGGCGCCAACGTGACTGGCCGCTATCAGAACGGTCAGGTGACTGCCGTCAAGCTGTGGGATCCGACCACCGGCGCCTTTCCCTGCGGCGCCGTCGTGGCCGGCGTCAACGACGACCCGTCGCAAAGCTGCGCGGGCGTTTACCAGCGGCTTCACGTCGGCCCAGGGGCCTGCCCCCTGCCCTGAGGTGCGGGAGACGCGACGTCGGTTGCCGGGCGGGCCAATGCAAGTGCCAGCTTACCCCTCGGCCGCCGTTTTGAAGGGTTTCTTGAGGTAACCGGCGCTTTCCGCGCTTATCGCCCGTCGTTCGCCCTCGATCCGGTCGGCTCGGTCTTCACCCTGCCCGCGGCCAGCGCCTACGTCGCGCTGGGAATCGCAGCGGCGCTTTGACGCCGGCCAGACTATTCACCCATCAACTTTTTGACCATCGCGTTCGAATTGATCAGGCTGATCGGTCGTTCACCTGCGCCCGCAGCTTCCAGACCAGGGTCAGGGCTTCGAAGAAGATCGATCCGGCCATCTTGGAATTACCGACCCGGCGATCGACGAAGCGGATGGGAACCTCGACGACGCGCAGGCCGGCTTGCACCGTCCGGTAGGTCATCTCGATCTGAAACCCATAACCCTTGGCGTTGACCGAATCCAGATCCAGCCGCGCCAGCGTCGGCAGCTTCCAGGCCTTGAAGCCGGCCGTCAGATCGCGCACGCCGATGCCCAGCACCATGCGCGCATAAAATCCCCCGCCCCGGCTGATGAGCTGCCGGCCCAGGCCCCAGTTCTGCGTTCCACCGCCCGACACGTAACGAGAGCCGACCGCCAGATCGGCGCCCTGGTCCAGCGTGGTGAGCAGGCGCGGCACGTCCTTCGGATCGTGCGAGAAATCGGCGTCCATCTGCACCACCCGGCGCCAGCGCGCGCCCGCCGCCAGGGCCAATCGAAACGCCGCCAGGTACGCTGCGCCCAGGCCCTCCTTGCCGGCGCGGTGGAGAACCTGCACCTGGGCGTCGCGCGCCGCCAGCTCATCGGCCAGCGCGCCGGTGCCGTCGGGCGAATTGTCGTCGACCACCAGGATCGTCGCTGACGGGACCACCGCCCGCACGGCGGGGACGATGGCGGGCAGGCACTCCCGCTCGTTGTAGGTGGGGATGACGATCAGCGTGTCGGCAGACATGAGGACCTTCAGGGGTTTATACACGACACCGGCGCCGGGCGATCCGGGATGTGCGGCAGCGACGATGACCGGCAGTCGACGGCGACGGTACCCAAGCAGGCGCGTTGCGGCGCCAAATGGTCAAGCTCTTAGGGACATCGGTCGATGTCCTCTTTCGTGGGAAATCTGCCTCAGGGCGCCAGCGTTGCGCTGGTCGGCGAGGGTCGGTCGAATTTCGATGACAACGCCTCCGCTGCCGCCGCCGCTGCTGCTCGCTTGGCGTCCGAGCGCGAGCGTTTCGGCCGCATGGTCGGACGCTCGCACGCCATGCAGAGCGTGTTCGACGTTCTGGGCAAGGCGTCGTACAGCGACGCCACCATCTTGCTGGAAGGCGAGACCGGCACCGGCAAGGAGGTCTCGGCCGAGGCCATCCACCGTGGCAGCCGCCGGCGGGACAAACCATTTCTGGTCGTCGACTGCGGCGCCATGCCGCCCCAACTTTTGGAGAGCGAGCTTTTCGGTCACGAGCGCGGCGCCTTCACCGGCGCGGTGGTCGCGCGCCAGGGCGTGTTCGAGGCGGCCAGCGGCGGCACGGTTTTCCTCGACGAAATCGGTGAGCTTTCCATCGAGCTGCAGCCGAAGCTTTTGCGCGTGCTAGAGCGCCGCGAGGTCCGGCGCGTCGGCACCAACAACTATGTCCCGGTCAACGTCCGCCTGATCGCCGCCACCAACCGCAGCCTGCGCGACCAGGTCGGCGCCGGCAAATTCCGTTCGGATCTCTACTACCGCCTGGCGGTGGTCGAGCTGAAGCTGCCGCCGCTGCGCGAGCGCGCCACCGACTTGCCCCTGCTGGTCGAGCACGTCACGCGCAACCTCGGCCCCATCGACGAGCAGACGGCGACGGTGATTCGCTCTGATGAATTTCTGTCCGCGCTGACCCACCACAGCTGGCCGGGCAATATCCGCGAGCTGCGCAATTATCTGGAACGCTGCGTGGCCCTGCGCGATTTTTCGCCGCCGCAATCGTTCGACGCCCCGACGTCCGTGACCAGCCCGGAGGCAGCGGTGAACATCGGCCAGCCGCTGCGCGAGGCGCGCGAAGGCTGGGTCAGCACGTTCGAGAAGCGTTATCTGGAACAGCTGCTGCGCGTGCACGAAAACCGGGTCAGCGCCGCCGCTCGCGCCGCCGGCGTGGACCGCATCTATTTCTATCGCCTGCTGTGGAAGCACGGCCTGCGCACGCGTGAGTCCACCGTCCGCGACAACGAAGAGCATCCCGCCTAGGGCCGCCGATGTCGGCGCTGCCTCTCCCGCTTCCTGAAGCGACGCCGGTCCCAGCCCCGACGCCCACCGACACGACGGCCGGCGAGATTGTCTCCGCCGATCCCACCAAGACCGCCGCCGTCGGTCCGCGTGAGGCCACGGTGCGGGCCATCGTCGTGGGCTGCGGGATCGGCGTGGTGCTGGCCGCCGGCAACGTTTACATGGGATTGAAGACCGCCTTCATCGACGGTGGCAGCATCACCGCGGCGCTGCTGAGCTTCACTCTTTTCAGCACGTTCAAGCAGCTCTCGCGCCACCGGCCGTACACGGCGCTGGAGAACAACATCACCCAGACCACCGCTTCGTCGGCGGCGATCATGGCGTTCGTGGTCGGCGTTAGCTCGGCCGTCCCGGCGCTGTCGCTCATGGGCCGTGAATTTCCCGCCTGGGCGCTGTGCGCGTGGGGTATCGGTGTGGCGCTGATGGGAATCCTCATCGGGGCGATGTTGCGCCGCAAGCTGGTGATCGTCGAAGCGCTGCCGTTTCCTACCGGCGCCGCCACCGCCGAGGTCATCGAGACCATGTACGTCGGCCGGGAGACGGCACTGCTGCGCGCGCGGCTGCTGCTGCTATCGGCGTTGATCGGCGCCGGCGTGACCTGGTTTCGTGATGGGCAGCCGGCGATCATTCCGGGCGCTACCATGCTGCCGGGCACGATCCTGGGCATATCAGCCGCCAGCCTGACGCTGGGGATCAACTGGAGCCCGCTGATGGCGTCGACGGGAATGTTCATCGGCCTGCGCAACGCCCTCAGCCTGGGCCTGGGCGCGATCATCACCTGGGCGGTGATCGCCCCGCGCCTGGTGGCGGCGGGGATCATCCGGGGCGGCGGCTACAGCGCGTTCGTCTCGTGGCTGGTGTGGCCGGGGCTGGGGTTGATGACGTCGAGTACGCTGCTGCCGCTCTTGATGGGGTGGCGATCGATCGGCCGTTCGCTGCGCGATCTTCCCCAGTTGGTGCGTCGTCCGGCGGCGAGCGGCGCTTCGTCCACGGCTTGGTTTCCGATGCGCAACTTGGTGCTGGTGGTCAGCGTCGGCCTGATCATCGCGGTTAGCTACGCGGTCTTTCACATTCACCCGGCGGCCACCGTGGCGGGCCTGCTGTTGTCGGTGATCCTGGCCGGCGTTTGCAGTCGCGCCGCCGGCGAGACGGACATCGCGCCCATCGGCAACGCGGGCACCGTGACACAGCTTCTGTTCGCCGGTTTTGGCCCGGTGGTGTCCATCATGTCGGGAGCGATCGCCTCGGGAAGCAGCAGCCAGGCGGCGCAGACGTTGTGGGCGATGAAGGCCGGCCATCGGCTGAAGGCGTCGCCGCGCGCGCAGATCATCGGCCAAATAATCGGCGCGGTGGTGGGCGGGCTGGTGGTGGTGCCGGTGTATCTGGTCATCGTCAAGACGTACGGCATCGGCACCGAGTCCATGCCCGCCACGTCGGCGATTTCGTGGAAGGCCACCGCCGAAGCGGTGCGCGGTGGTTTAGCGGCGATGCCCCCCTACGGTCCGGCGGCGGGCGCGCTGGGGATCGCTCTCGGTGTGCTGATGTGCCTGTGCGCGCCTACGCGGGCCGGGCGGTTCCTTCCGTCGCCGATGGTCATGGGCATCGCCATGCTGATGCCGGCGTCGTTGTCGATCGCGGCGGTGCTGGGCGCACTGGTTCTGGCGGCGGTGCGCAAGGCGCGGCCCGACGTGAGCGACAACACCGTCGCGGCGGTGGCAGCGGGCGGGATGGCGGGAGAGTCAATCATGGGTGTCATCATCGCTGCGTTGATCGCCAGCGGGCTGTTCTAGCGGTTTGCTTTCTTGTTTGCGCCCGCGCGCAACGGGCTCGCCTAAACGTCGCTGCCCGACGCCGTGACGTGAACGCCGTCGACGTTGTCGCGCGGCGCCCAACTGCCGATGGAGATGATCTCGCCGCCGACGATTTCGCGGCCGCCCGGCGCCTCGGCGGAGTCTTTCACCGCGGCGCCATCGATGTGGAAGGCGACGTTGACGTGGATGTCGGCGTGCGCGGTCGGGCGGCTGGCCAATTCGCCGGCCAGCGCGGTGGCGATGGCCAGCATCTCGTCCGATTCCTGGCGTGACCGGGCGGTGTCGGCAGACAGCACCTTGGCGCCGATGATGGCGTTGCCGGTCTGCAGCGGCAACAGCAAGCCGGCGGCGCGAAAGCTATGTTCGGCGGCGTCCAGCACGGCCGAGCTGTCGTCCAGGATCTCGTCGCTGTCGGCGTCGGCGGACTCGCTCATGCGGACCTCGACGTAGATAGCGGCGGCGCGGGCCTGGATCTCAGCGACCGGTGACTTGGTTCCGACGGCGTCTTCCAGCGCCTGGAAAAAAGCCTTCACGGTGGGGAACCGGCGATCCGGGTTCTTATCCATGGCGCGCAGGACCACGCCATCCAGCGCGGGCGGAACGCGCGCGGCGTGGCTGGGACGCGGCGGCGGCGACTCCAGGTGCTGGCGCTCGATGTCGGTCATGGTCTCGGCGCGGAACGGGTACTGCCCCGTCAGCAGATGATAGGTCACCACGCCCAGCGCATAGATGTCGGTGCGCGGATCGACGCCGTCGCCGCGAATCTGTTCGGGCGCCATGGTGTACGACGTGCCGAGACGCGTGCCGACCACGGTCAACCCGGCCTCGGCGTTCTCCGGCTGCATCAGCTTGGCGATGCCGAAGTCCAGCAGCTTCACCACGCGCTGGCCGTTGTTGTTCATGATGTGGATGTTGCTGGCCTTGAGATCGCGGTGGACGATCCCTTGCGCGTGCGCCGCTTCCAGCGCCGAGCAGACGGGCCGCAAGATCTCCAGCACTTCCTCGGCCGGAAACCGCCCGCGCTCGGTCAGGAGCTTGCGCAGGTCGTGGCCTTCCAGCAGCTCCATCACGTAGAACGGACGGCCGTCGGGCAGCTCGCCGAACTCATAAATGTCGACGATGCTGGGGTGCTTGATCATGTTGACGGCCAGCGCTTCACGCAGAAAGCGCGCCACCATCTGCGGAGACGCCGCCAGCTCGCGGCGCAGGATCTTCACCGCCGCCTTGCGACCCAGCAGCTTGTGCTGGGCCTCGTAAACCGTGCCGCCGCCGCCCGAGGCCAGCTCGCGCGTCAGGACGTACGCGCCGGCGGCCGTGCCCGGTCGCAGCGCATCCGGATCGGCCACCGCCGACGCCGGCGCCACCGGGGGCGACTGATTGGGCCCAAGGGCCCTGGTCTTATCGTAATCTTCCACTTTTGGTAGCACCGATATCCCCGTGCGATAACCCTCTTCGCATCCAGCATCGGTTGCTTGCGGCAAGAGGTTTAGAACAACACGGATGATCGATTCTCATTGTCATCTCGATTTCGCCGAATACGGCGAAGATCGCCCTTTGGTGTTGGCCCGCGCGCGCGCCGCCGGGGTCGCCGCCATGATTTGCATCGGGTCGGGCGCTGACATGACGTTCGCGCGGAACGCTACCCTACTTGCTGCCGCGGAGACAGATATCTACGCCGCCGTGGGCATTCACCCGCACGACGTGGCGCGCATGGCGGACGAAAACTGGACCGAGCTGGCCGCGCTGGCGCGTCGCCCGCGCGTTGTAGGGATTGGTGAGACAGGCCTCGACTATTACTACGATCACTCGCCGCATGACGTTCAGCGAGCGGCCTACCGACGTTTCATCGCCCTGGCGCGCGACGTCGGGTTGCCCATCGTCTCGCACATTCGCGACGCCCATGTCGACGCGGCCGAGATTCTGGCCTCCGAAAACGCCGCCGCGGTGGGCGGGGTCATTCATTGCTTCACCGGCGGTGTCGACGACGCCCGCCGCTATCTGGACCTTGGTCATCACCTGTCATTCTCGGGCATCCTCACCTTCAAGACCGCCGCGCCCATTCGCGAGGCAGCCGCCTTCGCCCCCGTCGATCGCATCTTGATCGAAACCGACGCACCCTATCTGGCCCCCATCCCCCACCGTGGCAAGCGCAACGAACCTTCGTTCATCGGCAAGACGCTGGAGGTGCTGGCCGCCGTGCGCAACGCGACGGTCGAGGCGATGGACCAGGCGACTACGGAAAATACGCGGCGGCTGTTCAAACTGCCGGTTTGATTTCGCGGCCACCGGCGGCATACTCGCCTGCCAGCCGTGACGTCCTCTGCGCCAGTCCGGGTTCGCCTCCGCTATGGGGATCTGGAGACCTTCGTGCAGCGGTTCGCGCCGAACGTCACCCGCGGCGGAATTTTTCTGGCCACGCGCGCGCCGCGCCCGGTGGGCGAAGTGTTCGCCTTCGAGGTGCAGCTTTCGACCGGCCAGCTGGCCTTGGCCGGCGAAGGCAAGGTCATCTGGGTCAAGGAGTTCGAGCCTTCGGCGCCGCAGCGACCACACGGCATGGGCGTGCAGTTCATCCACATCGATTCCACCACGCGCGGCACGTTGAACCGGATCCTGCAGAGCAAGAACGCGGTTCGGCGTGGCGGTCCTGACAGCGGCCATCACGGCGCCCGCAACGGCACCGGTCCGGTGGCGCTGGTCGACACGTCGGTGGATCTGGCGGCCGAGTACGGCATCGACGAGGCGGCGCTGCGCCGGGCGGTTGATCACCGCTGGATGGTCAACAACCCGACGGACAATGAACTGGACGACCTGCTCAAGCCCGAGCCGGCCGAGACGGTGACCCTGGCGCAAGCGCTGGCCGAACTGCCGCGCCTTCTGGATCCGTCGGCGCGCCGCCGCAGCGGCGCCTACCGCAGCCTGGAGATCACCAACACTCAGGCCGACCGCGTGGCCCCCGCGACCGAACAATCGCGGTCGGCGGTCGACGACGAAACCACCAGCCACACCGGCGAAGCGCCGCACGAATAAGAACCAGCTCCAGTAACCTGTTGGCAGGTTCCGTGCCCGCGCGTCCGCGGAGCGCCAAGCAAGCGGCGGTTGCCGGTGTTCGAGCTCTTGTCTTCGCGCCGCGCGGTAGCCGGTGGCACACGCCCAAAGCGTCTGGCTTTCGGCGCGTCGTTCTTGTTTCGCGCGGGCTCTCACGTTACGGCTCGAACATCGCTCACGCCCGCGCGATTGCGCTCCACGGACGCACGGGCACGGAACCGAAAGGCGGCCGGCGTTGAGCACCGGCTACTGGGCTCGTCCTTAAGGGAAGGGCCCAGCCCTCCCACGCTTCAAAGTTTCAGGTTGCGGCGGATCCGGGCGATCGGCTCTTCGGTGTCGGGGACGAAGGTCCGGCCGGTGATGAGCTCGCAGACCTGGATGTAGCGGCGGGCGGCTTCGCAGCGGACCTCATCGGCCAGCGTCGGCGGCGGCCCGTCGCCGCGATAGCCCTGGTCAGCCAGGGTGCGGCGCACGTATTCCTTGTCCAGGCCGCGCGGCTCCTCGCCGCGGGCGAAGCGTTCGTCGTAATCGTTGGCGTACCAGTAGCGCGACGAGTCCGGGGTGTGGATCTCGTCGATGAAGCACAGCGTGCCGTCGGGGCGGCGGCCGATCTCGTACTTGGTGTCGACCAGGATCAACCCGCGCCGCAACGCCTCTTGCTGACCGAAGGCGAAAAGCCGCGCGCACATCTGCGCCGCCTCGTCGAAGTCCCCGGCCGACAACAAGCCCATCTCCAGAACTTCGGCGCGCGAGACCGATTTGTCGTGATCGCCTTTTTCGGCTTTCGTCGACGGTGTCAGCAGCGCCTTGGCCAGCTTCTGGTTCTTGCGCATGCCGTCCGGCAGCTCGTGGCCGCAGAATTGTCGCGCGCCTTTTTGATAATGTGACCAGATCGACGTCGACGTCACCCCGGTCATGTACGCTCGCATGACGAACTCGACCGGCAAAAGCTGGCACTCGCGCGCCACCATCACCGTCGGATCTGGCACGTTGATGACGTGGTTGGGGGCCAGGTTGGCGGTGGCCTCGAACCAGAAGGCGGCCATGCGGTTCAACACCTGGCCTTTGAACGGGATGGTGCCCAGGACCACGTCGAAGGCGCTCAGGCGATCGGTGACCACGATGGTGCGCCGTCCGTCCAGCGTATAACAGTCCCGCACCTTGCCTTCGTACTTGACCCCCAGCTCGGGAAAGTGCGTGCGGTCCAGGGTCTTCGTCAGCTGCGCGCGAATGAGGCTGTCGTCCATGGTCAGGGCTCCTGGTTTTTCAGCGCGCGATCGATGATCGCACCGGCGTGCCGAAGGTGATGATCCAGGTTGAACGCGCGATCGATCTCGGCGGCGGTCAACTTGGCGGCGATGTCGGCGTCCTCGCCCAGCAGCACGCGAAACGGTTTCTCGCCGGCGGCGGCGCGCATGGCGTTGCGCTGCACCAGCTCGTAGGCCGGCTGGCGGGCCATGCCCTTGCCCACTAGCAACAGCAGCACCGCCTCGCTGAAATAAAGGCCGCCGGTGAGCTCCAGATTGCGGCGCATGCGTTCGCGGTTGATCACCAGCCCGTCGACCAGGCCGACCGCGCGCTGAACCATGAAATCAGCCAGCCCGGTGGCGTCCGGCCCGATCACCCGTTCCACCGATGAATGCGAGATGTCGCGCTCGTGCCACAGCGCCACGTCTTCCAGCGCCGCGCTTTCATATGAACGCAGCAGGCGGGCGATGCCGCACAGGTTCTCCGACAAGATGGGGTTCTTCTTGTGCGGCATGGCCGACGAACCCTTCTGCCCTTTGCCGAAGGCCTCGGTCGCCTCGCCTACCTCGGTGCGCTGCCAGTGGCGGACGGTCACGGCGATGCGTTCGACCGCGGTGCCCAGGCGCGCCAGGGCCTGGAAATAACCGGCGTGGCGATCGCGGGCCACGATCTGGGTCGGGACCACCTCAGGCCGCAGACCAAGCGAGGCCAGCGCCTTGGCTTCGATGGTTGGATCCAGGTTCGCGTACGTGCCGACGGCGCCGGCTATCTTGCCCACGGCGATCTCGTGGCGCGCCGCCACCAGCGCACGCCGGGCGCGTTGCAGCTCGGCGAAGAAGCCGGCGAACACCAACCCGGCGGTGATCGGCTCGGCGTGAATGCCGTGTGAGCGTCCGATGGCCGGCGTGGCCCGTTCGGCGTCGGCGCGCCGCGCGCAGGCGGCGGTCAGCCTGTCGATCCCGGCGATGATCCGATCCGCCGCCTCGCGCAGGGCGATGGCCAGCGACGCGTCCAGCACATCCGACGACGTCATGCCCAGGTGCAGCCAGCGCGCCGGCTCGCCCGCCAGCTCCTCGACGTGGGTGAGAAAGGCGATCACGTCGTGGCGGGTGCGCTCTTCGTGTTCAAGGATGCGCGCCGGATCCAGCTTGCCGGCGGCGGCCGCCCGCACCTTGGCCGCCGTTCCGGCCGGCACGCTGCCGGCTGCTTCCATCGCCTGACAGGCGGCCAGTTCGACCTCCAGCCAGGTGTCGTATCGATGCGCGTCGGACCACAGCGCAGCCAACTCGGGACGGGTGTAACGGGCGATCATCGCGGCTGCGCCGTTCTAGCGGAATCAACCATCCGATTCAACCGACAACCAGGCGCTTGGGGGCTGGTCTTAAAGCAGCAGCACCGTCGAGCCGGTGGTGGCGCGCGCTTCCAAGTCGGTCTGCGCCCGGGCCACGTCGGTGAGCGCGTAGGTCTGCCTGATGTCGACCTTCACCGCGCCGGATTTCACCACCTCGAACAGATCGCCGGCCGTCTCCAAGAGCTCGCCGCGCGTTCCGATGTACGAATGCAGCGTCGGCCGGGTCAGGAACAGTGAGCCCTTGGTGCTGAGGATGGTGATGTCCAGCGGCGGCACCATCCCCGACGACTGACCAAAGCTGACCATCATTCCGCGCGCCCGCAGACAGTCCAACGAGGCACGAAACGTCGTCTTTCCGACCGAATCAAAAACCACGGCCACGCCAGCGCTGTGCGTGATGTCGTTCACCTGATGGACGAAGTTTTCTTTGTTGTAGTTGATGACGTGGGCGCAGCCGCGATCAAAGGCCAGTCGTGCCTTCTCCGCGCTGCCGACGGTGCCGATCACCTCGACACCCAGGTGCTTGGCCCACTGACAAGCCAGCAGGCCCACGCCACCGGCGGCGGCGTGAAACAGCACCATGTCCCCACGCTTGGGCCGTCCGCACCGCAACAACAAATATTGCGCGGTCATGCCTTTGAGCATGATCGCTGCCGCCTGCTGATCGCTGATGCTCTCTGGCAGCGGCACCAGACGCGCCGCTGCGATGACGCGACTTTCGCAGTACGCGCCGGTGACACCGGCATAGGCCACCCGATCGCCGACTTTTACGTCGGTCACCTCGGGACCAATCTCCTCGACGACGCCGGCGGCTTCCTGGCCCGGGACAAAAGGAAAGCTGGGCGCCTTGTAGATCCCTGACCGAAAGTACACGTCGATGAAATTGAGGCCGATCGCGGTGTGTCGGATGCGCGCCTCGCCGCGTCCCAGGGCCGCCGCCGGGACGTCCTCCCAGGACAGCTTTTCGGGGCCCCCAATCTCGTGCACCAGCATCGTTTTGGGCATGCCGCAGGGTTTACCACGAAGCGCCAGGCACCTCCCAAGCCCCGGCGATAAATGAGTAATTCATTTTCTTCTCAAGTTTCTCGCGGCGCTGCCGATGGCGCGAGCAAGGACAACTAGGTCAATTTTGCCCAGTGGGTCCGTGACCGACATGAGCGCGATTTCACTCACCGGACTGCAGCTTTTTGACACGCCGCTGGCGTTCCAAAAACAGTCGTCCCCTGTCCCGTCGAAAAATCCGCTGGACGGGTTGCGGGCGCTGGTCCAATCGTTGACCCAGCCGGATCCCGGCCTGCAGGCGGGACGCGACAGCGGCATCCTGCCTGACTTTCTCAGCGCCGCGTCGTCGGCCGCGGCGTCGCTGCGCAGTACCGGCACGTCGTCGTCGTCGTCGGGGGCATTCTCAGTGACCCGCAACGCGATCGTTGATCCGGTGCACGTTTCCAGCCTGGCCACCGCGGCGCACGCCCGATCGTCGGGATTCTCCAGCCTGGACGACGAGGTCACCGCCGGCACGTTGGCCCTGCAGATCAACGGGGCGAAGTACACGCTGAACATCGCCCAGGGCGAAACGCTGAAAGACGTGGTGGCGGGCGTACGGGGCCTGGGCGCGCCGGTCGACGCCACGGTGGAGAACGACGGCGGCAAGCTGCGCCTGGGCATCACCACCCGCGCCACCGGTTTCAAGCCCAGCGGCAGCGCCAGCGACGCGTTGACCGTCAGCGAGACCGACAGCGGCAGCACGGGACAGCTGCTGGGCGTGGCCGTCGACCACCACGCCACCAACGCCATCTTCACCTTGCACGGCGTGGCCCAGCAGCAGACCGACAATCACGTCACCGACGCCGTCACCGGGGCCAGCTTCGATCTCACCAACCCGCCCGCCAGCACGGCCAGCAGCGGCACCGCAGACGCCACCCAGAGATCGGCGCAGCTTCTGCGGGGCGTGGTGGGCACGCCGATCGGGGCCCGGATCTCCGTCGACAGTCTGGCCAGCGCCGCCCAGGTTCGTTCCAGCCTGTACGCCTCGGCGGACGCCGCGGTCAAAAGCGGCACCCTGTCGTTGAACGTCGAAGGCAAGCAGACCGACGTGACGATCAACGAAGGCGATACGCTGGCCGACGTGCGCCGCAACATCCAGAACTCCGGCGCCGCCGTCAACGCGACGCTGGTCAGCGACAGTGGAGGTGTTCACTTGTCCATCATCGCCTCAGCCACCGGCTATCCGCTGAAAGGCCGTCCCGAGGATGCGCTGACTGTCACCGAAAATTCCACCGGCGCCAGCGGCCAATCGCTGAACCCGTCGGTGACCCAGGCTGCCACCAACGCCAGTGTCACCGTCGACGGCACCACCACGCAAAGCCGCAGCAACGCCGTCACCGGCGCCATCGCCGGGTTCACCCTGAACGCTCAGCACCTGTCGACGACGGGCGCCGAGGTCGTCACCCTGCCCGGCATCGGCGGACTGCGCGCGCCCATCAACGTGGAGAACGAACTGAACCGCGTGCTGCAGGCGCAGCTTTTGAAACCGCGCGACTTCGGCGTCACTGACGCCACCGCGGTAAAGAAAGACGACGTCACAGCGAACGACCCCACGAAATCGGCGGCTGCTCGCGGTCAGCCCGACGGCGGCACCGAAAGCTCGCGGCGCGACATCTTGCAGAAACTCACCGCCGTCGACGACATCTTCGGCGCGCTGCAGGCCGCGCACACGCTGCTGCAAGCGATCACGACGACGCCGACGACACCGTCAACGTCGACCTCACGGGCAACGTCAGCGTCGACGCCGGCCACGCCTTAAGACGGGCTTTTCCCCAACAGGCTCCGTAAGGCGCGGGCCAAAGCCTGTCCGCCGCGCGCCGATGACGGCGCAACGAAGATGGTGTCGTCGCCGGCCAGCGTGCCCAGCACGCCTTTGACCTGCGCTTCGTCTAGTGCCCGCGCCACCGTGGATGCAGCGCTGGCCTTGGTGCGCACGACGACCAGCGCGCCGTTGGTCTGCACGCTTTCGACCAGGCGGCGCACCGGTTCGATCGGCAACATGCCGCCGTCGCTGTCGACGACGTACCGACCGCCACCGGGCCGTTTCTGGCGTTGCACGCCCAGCGCCGCCATATCGCGCGACAACGTCGCCTGCGCGGCGCGGATCCCGCGAGCCGCCAGGTGCCGCCGCAGGCCTTCCTGCGTGGCCACCGGATGGCGGTTCAGGATCTCGCGGATGGCGTCGCGACGCGCGTCCGTCGACATCATCAAGTCACCAGCGTGCCGACGCCGCGGTCGGTGAACAGTTCGGCGACGATGCTGTGCGGGCTGCGGCCGTCGACGATGTGCACGGCTTGCACGCCGCCGGCCAGGGCGTTTTGCACCGCCTGCGTCTTCACCGCCATGCCGCCGCGGATGGCGCCGCCGAGACGCGCCTCCAGCTCCGAGCCTTTGATCTGGGTGACCAGCTTGCCGTCACCGTCCAAGATCCCGGGGACGTCGGTGAGGAAGATCAGGCGGGTCGCCCCGCACGCCACGGCGATCTCCGCCGCCGCCACGTCGGCGTTGATGTTGTAGCTGGCCCCGTCGGCGCCAAAGCCCACCGGCGAGATCACCGGGATGTAGCCGCGCTCAAGGAACATGTCCAGCAGCTCTGAGTTGATCATCTCGATGTCGCCGACAAAACCGAGATCCGGCTTCCCCGGCTGCGGCGCCAGCTTCTTTGCCGTGATGAGGCGCCCGTCCTTACCGGACAGCCCGATGGCGTTGCCGCCCAGCAGGTTCAACAGGCCGACGATCTCCGTGTTGATCTTGCCGGTCAAAACCATCTCCACCACGCTGACGTCGTCGGCGCCGGTGATGCGCTGGCCGTCGGCGAACTGCGATTTCTGGCCGAAACGCTCCAGCGTCTTGGTGATCTCCGGGCCGCCACCGTGAACGATCACCGGCCGCAAACCGGCCGACTGCAGCAGGACGATCTCCTGGGCGAAGCTGCGCTTCAGCGACTGATCCACCATCGCCGCCCCGCCGTACTTGATCACCGCCCGCTTGCCGGCGAACTTGCGGATGTAGTTCAGCGCCTCGACGATCACCGGGCGATTGATGGCATCGCCGGCGTGCGAGGCCACGGGCGGTGTCGCGGTGGCCGCCGGCATCGGCGGCGCGCCTTTGGCGCTCGTCGAGGAGGCGGACGGCCCCGCATAGTATTCAGCGTTGATGCGAACGTACTCGTAGCTGAGGTCGCAACCGAGAGCGCGCGCCTTGGCCGACCCGCGACGCAGATCCAATTTCACGGCGATCTCCGGCTCGCGCATGCGCGCCGACAGCGCGGCGTTGTCGAAGGCGATCGGTCCGCCGTTTTCGTAGACCCGGGTGCCCTGAATATCCAGGGTCACCTCGGCGGGATCGACGGCGAAGGCCCGCGCCCCGATGCGCGCGCCCAGCGCCGCCAGGATGCGGCCCCAGGAAGGATCACCGCCGAAGACGCCCGATTTGACCAGGCTGCCACCCGCCACCGCGCGGGCCAGATCGCGGGCCATCGCTGGATCGGGGACACCGTCCACGTCGACGATCAAAAGCTTTGTCGCCCCTTCGCCGTCTGCGGCGATAGCCCGCGCCAGTTCGGCGCAGATCTCGGTCAGCGCGGCGCGAAAGCGATCGAACGCCGGTCCCGGTCCTTCAATCACCGGCGCCCCCGAGCGGCCGTTCGCCAGCACCATCACGCAGTCGTTGGTGGACATGTCGCCGTCGACGGTGATGGTGTTGAACGTCTGATCGCTGGCGTCCTTGACCGCCGCCTGCAGCGTGCCGGGCGTGATGGCCGCGTCGGTGGCCACGAAGCACAGCATGGTCGCCATCTGCGGGTGAATCATCCCCGAGCCTTTGGCGATGGCCGCCAGCTTGACCATTCGCCCGGCGATGTCGATGGTCCGCCCGGCAGATTTGTCGCGCAGATCGGTGGTGCGGATGGCCTCGCTGGCGGGCGCCAGATCGTTGCCCAGTGAACTGGCCAGCGCCGGCATCGCCGCTTTGATCACCGCCATCGGCATCGGCACGCCGATCGCGCCGGTCGACGCGGTCAGGATTTCTTCGGCGCCAATGCCCAGCGCGGCGGCCGCGGCGGCGGCCATCGCCCGATCATCTTCCAGGCCGCTCGGACCGGTCAGCGCGTTGGCGTTGCCGCTGTTGGCGACGATGGCCCGGATGCCCGCCGATGGCAGGCGCGCCGACGAGCCGCGAATCGGCGCCGCGCAAAGCTGGTTCAGCGTGAAGACGCCAGCCGCCGCGCACGGCGTGTCCGAGATGATGACGGCCAGGTCGCGCTTGGTCCCGGTGGCTTTGATGCCAGCGCGGGTGGCGCCAAAACGAAAACCGGTGGGAATAGCGACGACGGTCTGGGACATTACGGTGTGCTCCCGGAAAGGCCCAAAAGGCCGGTTGTTTCTTCAAAGCCGAACATCAAGTTCGCGTTCTGCACCGCCTGGCCGGCGGCGCCCTTGACCAGGTTGTCGATGGCCCCGAACCCGATGGCAACCCCGCGTTCAGGATCGGCGTCGGCGCCCAGTAAGGCCCGGTTGGTGCTGACCACCGCGTGCAAGCGAACCGCATCCGGCTTCGTCGCGCGCAGGAACGCGCGCCCGCGCACGAACTCGTGCATCGCCGCGGCCGCGTCTGCCGCTGTCTTGCCGGGCCGCAGACGGCCGTAGGCCGTGGCCAGGATCCCGCGTCGGGTGGGCAAAAGATGGGTCGTGAACGTCACCGGGCTGACCGGGGCGCCGGCGATCGCCAGGGCACGTTCGATCTCCGGCGTGTGCTGGTGGCGCAAGACCCGATAGGCGCGAAAGTCGCCGTCGGTCTCAGAGAAGGACATGTCTTCGGTGGCCTTGCGCCCGGCGCCGGTGGTGCCGCTCTTGGCGTCGACGATGATGCCGGTCGGTTCGATGACACCGGCGCGCAGCAGCGGCAGCACTGCCAGCGCGCTGGCAGTCGGATAACAACCCGGGTTCGACACCAACCGCGCCGAACGTAGCCGCCCGTTGGTCTCATCGCCGGTGACCTCCGGCATCGAGTAGACCGCCTCCGCCAGCAAGTCGGGCCGGGGGTGCTCGAATCCATACCAGCGCGGGAAATCACCTGCCTGCAGGCGAAACGCCCCCGACAGATCGACCACCCGCACGCCGGCATCCAGGGCGATCGGCGCCAGCGCCAACGAGACCTCCGCCGGTGTGCAGAGAAAAACCAGGTCCAGGTCCTTCAGTTGCCTGGTCGCCTCCGCCTGCGGCTGCACGATCAGCCCGGCCAGCGGCCCCGCCACCGGCAAGCAATCGCCCAGGGCCCGGCCCGCCCACTTGTCGCTGACCGCCAACCGAACCGCGAAGCCCGGGTGCCCCGAGAGAATGCGCCCGAGCTCCATCCCCGCGTACCCGGAGACGCCGACGATTCCGACCCGAACCACCTGACTATTCATCGCGGTGAATAATTATCCATTCCCCCGCCGCAAGCAACCATTCTCTTGTGACAACCCAGGGGCGGCCGCGCGTCGAAAACGCGGCTGTTTCAGCCGAAAGCGCGGGCTTTATCCGGTATGACCGAAGCCGCCGGAGCCGCGGACCGTATCCGAAAGATCCTCGGCCTCGGCCAGCTCGACCTGCGTCACGGGGGCGATCACCAGCTGGGCGATGCGATCGCCCGGATTGATGACGTGCGGCTCGCGACCAAGGTTCACCAGCAAGACCACCAGCTCGCCGCGGTAGTCACTGTCGATGGTCCCGGGCGCGTTGACGATCGTGACGCCGAAACGCAGCGCCAGCCCCGACCGTGGCCGCACCTGACCCTCGAACCCGGCCGGGATCTCCAGCGCCAACCCGGTCGGTACGCCGACGCGCGCACCCGGCTCCAGCCGGACTGGCTCGTCCGCCGCCGACGCCAGATCCATTCCGGCGGCGCCAGCGGACATGTACCGGGGGACCTGCGCCGCGGGCCGCAGCTTGCGAAAGCGAAGGAGCGGCCCGCTCACGTGTCGTCTCTTCTTCCGCGCCCGCCTACGAAGCGGCGACGACGCGGAAGTTGTGCACCACGTCCGGCGTCTTGCCCATCGCCTCGCGACGGGATAGGCGAATCTTCCCGGACGCGCGGTCGATACCGATGACCTTGACGACCATCTCGTCGCCTTCCTTGCAGACGTCCTGGACGGCGCGCACGCGCTTGTCATCCAGCTCGCTGATGTGCACCAGACCGTCGGTGCCGGGCAGGATCTCGACGAAGGCGCCGAACTCGGCCAGGCGGCGAACCACCCCCATGTAGAACTCGCCCACCTCCGGCTCGGTCGTCAGGCCCTTGATGATGTCGATGGCCTTCTGGACAGCGATGCCGTCCGGCGAGGCGATGTGCACCGTCCCGTCGTCCTCGACCTCGATGGCCACGCCGGTCTGGGCGGTGATGCCACGGATGGTCTTGCCGCCCGGGCCGATGATCTCGCGGATCTGATCGGGCTTGACCCGCAGGGTGTGGATGCGCGGCGCGTACCGCGACATCTCCTCGCGCGGGCCGGCCAGTGCCTCGGCCATCTTGCCGAGGATGAACAAGCGCCCTTCGCGCGCCTGCCGCAACGCCGTCTCCAGAATCTCGCGCGTCATGCCCTGGATCTTGATGTCCATCTGCACGGCGGTGACGCCGGTCTTCGATCCACAGATCTTGAAGTCCATGTCGCCCAGGTGGTCTTCATCGCCAAGGATGTCCGACAGGACGGCGACGCGATCGCCCTCCTTGATTAAACCCATGGCGATGCCGGCGATCGGCGTCTTCACCGGGATGCCGGCGTCCATCAGCGACAGGGTACCGCCGCAGACCGACGCCATCGACGAGCTGCCGTTCGACTCGAGGATTTCCGAGACGATCCGGATGGTGTACGGGAAATCCTTCTCGGGCGGGAGGATCCGCGCCAGCGCGCGTTCGGCCAGGTTGCCGTGGCCGATCTCGCGGCGGCTGGCGCCGCGCAAAGGCTTGACCTCGCCGGTGGAAAACGGCGGAAAGTTATAGTGCAACATGAAGCGCTTCTCGATGTCGCCGATGATCGCCTCGATGTGCTGGGCGTCCTGGCTGGTGCCCAGGGTGGTGGAGACCAGCGCCTGCGTCTCGCCACGGGTGAACAGCGCAGAACCGTGCGTGCGCGGCAAAATACCGACCTCGCAGGTGATGGTGCGGATGTCCGCTGGCGCGCGGCCGTCGATGCGGCGACCGGTGCTGAGCACCAGCTCGCGCAAATGTTTCTTCTTCGCCGATTCGTAGGCCTCTTTCACCTCGCCGGCGCGATCCGGAAAATCCGCGGCCAGCGCCTTCTCTGTCTCCGAGCCGGCGGCATCGAGGGCGGTATAGCGGGCGTGCTTCTCGCGAATGGCCATCGCCGCTTGAATCTTCTCGTTGGCCAACTTGGCGACGGACTCGACGATCACCGGGTCCTTGGCGGGCGGCACGAACTCGCGCTTGGGCCGGCCCACGGCCGCGCGCAGCTTTTCTTGCAGGTCCAGCAGAGGCTGCGCCGCCTTGTGGGCGAACATCAGGGCGTCGATCAAGGCGTCTTCCGCCACCTCGGACGCCGCGCCTTCCACCATCACGATGGCGTCGCGGCTGGCGGCGACGATGAGATCGATGTCCGTTTCGGTGCGCTGAGCGAACGTCGGGTTGACGATGAACTCGCCGTTGAGGCGGCCCACGCGCACGCCGGCGTACGGCCCGGCCCAAGGAACGTCGCTGATGTGCAGCGCGCACGAGGCGCCGGTCATGGCCAGCACGTCCGACGGGTTCTCGCGATCCGTCGAGACCACCATGGCGATGACCTGCGAATCGAACCGCCAGCCCTTGGGGAACAGCGGCCGCGACGGGCGATCGATCAAACGCGAGGTGAGAATTTCCACCTCGGTCATGCGCCCTTCACGCTTGAAATAGCCGCCGGGGATGCGCCCGGCCGCCGACGTCTTCTCCAGATAGTCGACGGTCAAGGGCATGAAATCGATGCCCGGTCTCACGCTGGTCGACGCCACCGCGGTGACCAGCACCATCGTGTCGCCATAACGAACCACCACCGAACCGTCGGCCTGCTTGGCCATCCGGCCGGTCTCGATGGTCAATTCCTTGCCACCGAAACTGACTCCTTCACGCACGAACATGTCTCGCTCCTTTGGCGGCAGCGGCGACGTTTCGTCCCTCTTCTCGTCGGTCCAGGCCCGGGCAAGGGCGGCGTTGGACCCGCGGGAAAAAGGATGAATACCGACGCGCGGCCGGTTGGGGCGAGCCTTTGCCCAACGATGCGGACCGCAGGCTCGCCAGGTTTGTCTCTCTCCCGAAAAGCCTTTTACTTGCGGATGCCGAGCGATTGAATGACGGTCCGATACCGATCGACGTTCTTGCTCTTCAAGTAGTCCAGCAACCGTCGCCGCTGCCCGACCAACATCAGCAGGCCCCGGCGCGAGTGATGGTCCTTGACGTGGACCTTGAAGTGCTCGGTCAGGTACGTGATCCGCTCAGAAAGCAGCGCGATCTGCACCTCGGGAGATCCGGTGTCGCCCGGCTGGCGGGCGAATTTCGAAACCACTTCTGCTTTACGTTCTGCTGCAAGAGCCATTTCTATCTTTCCGTTCTTCCTTGCTTTTGAGGTGCCCGAATCTCCCAGATATTTCTCAGCGAGTCAATCAAACGGAGGCCCTTTTTCCGGCTTCCGCTGACGGCGGTGCAACGTTGAAGACGCGCAGCGTTCGGACCATCTGGGCGGCGTCGGTCTGAGCGACGGCCAGCAGGCAGCCGTCAGGGCCCACCACCTGAAATTGACGGCCGAGCGAGGGCGGTGGCAGCGAGGAAGCCAGCGCGGACCAAGGCACCGCTTTGCCCTGTTGCAAGGCCAATGCGACGCCCGCATCAGCCTGTGCCTGCGGCAAATGGGCCAGGCCGGCCGTCAATCCGACCAGCGGCAGCGCGGCTGGGTCGCGGGATTGTAAGGCATCCAAAATCTCCGGCAGGGCCCGCGCCGACGCGATGGTGAACGGTCCCGAACGAGTCCGCCGCAACGCCGTCAGGTGCGCGCCCGGGCCCAGCGCCCGCCCCAGGTCAAACGCCAGAGACCGGATGTACGTGCCCTTCGAGCAGCGCACGAAGACCGACACCGCCTGCGGACCGGCGAAGCGCACCAGGCGTAGGTCGTGGATGGTTACCGCGCGCTCTGGCAGCTCGACCGACTCGCCTCGGCGAGCATAGGCATACAGCGGTTGGCCGTCGCGCTTCAGCGCCGAGTACGCCGGGGCTTTCTGGCGAAGCGGGCCACGAAACGGCGCCAGCGCTTCGCTGACCACCGCCTCGGTGATGGCGCTTGGATCGCCACGGCGGGTCTCGGCGCCGTCTGCGTCATAGGTGTCCGTCTCGACGCCGAAACAGATCGTCGCTTCGTATTCCTTGTCGGCGTCCAGCAGAAACTGCGCCAGCTTCGTCGCTTCACCCAGACAGATCGGCAGGACGCCCGAGGCCAGCGGGTCCAGCGTCCCGCCGTGGCCGACGCGACGGACGCCGGAGGCGTGCTTGATGCGGCGGACGACGTCGAACGACGTCATTCCCGTCGGCTTGTCCAGCACCAGCACGCCGTCCATGACGCCTACTCGCGCCGCTGGTCGTCGTCGACGGCGCCGTCACCGTCACCGGCGCCGTCGGTCGACTGCTCGCCGCCGTCGGCCTTCGCCGGCGCCGTCGAGGCGATCTCTTGCAGCAGATGTTCGACCCGCGACGCCTGTTCGAACACCCGATCGATCTCGAAGTTCAGCGCCGGCGTCACCTTCAACCGCAGCCGGCGGGCGATGGCGTGGCGAAAATAACCGCTGGCGCGATCCAGTCCGTCGCGAACGTGCTCGAGCTCGGCGTCGCCGGCGTTGTGCACGGTGAACAGCGCCCACGCCTGGCGCAGATCGCCGGACATTCGAATGTGCGTGATGGTGATGAGCCCGGCGCCCTGCACGCGCGGATCTTTGAGCTCCCGCCGCGCGATCACCTCTCCGATGATCGCCCGTACCTCGCCGGCGACGCGTTCTGTCCGCTGCGACACCCTCAGCCCTCCCAGTGGCGCAGGTCTTTGCCCAGCGTGGTGGCGTCGAACGTCTGCAGCTCGCGCTCTTCGCCGGTCACCTCGGCCTTGGTGCGCACGAAGCGCAGCACCTCGTCCAGCGCGGATTCGACGAAGCGGCCTTCGTTGCCGCACAGGACAATCCCCAGCACGGCCCGTTGCCAGACGTCGTTGTCAGCCACCTCAGCGATCGACACGTTGAACTTCTCGCGCACCAGATCCTTCACCCGCCGGACCACCATGCGCTTTTCCTTCAGCGAATGGCTGCCGGCAACAAACAGCGTGACGCGCGCGATGCCGACAGTCACGATGGAATCTCCGGACGACGATGACGATCAGTGCTTGGTGCCCTGACCGATGGGCGCGTCCAGCGTGGGTGCCACCGATTCGATCTCGAACGCTTCGATGACGTCGCCTTCCTTGACGTCGCCGTAGCCTTCAACCGAGATACCGCATTCGTACCCTTGCGCGACCTCGCTGGCGTCGTCCTTGAACCGCCGCAGCGAACCGACCTTGCCGGTGAAGACCACCACCGAATCGCGGATGACCCGCACCTGAGCCTTGCGGGTGATCTTGCCGTCGATGACGAAGCTGCCGGCGATGGTGCCGGCCTTGGGGATGGTGAAGACCTGGCGCACCTCAGCCTTGCCCATCACGCGTTCGCGCAGCACCGGCGCCAGCAT
>DASXQB010000243.1:0-8037 GCA_036493295.1 Polyangia bacterium
AATGTGGGCCGGCGCCAACTGGGGCTCGCTGTACATCCCGCGCATCGGCCAGGAAGTGATCGTGCAGTTTCTGGGCGGCAGCCCCGACCGACCGATCATCACCGGCAGCGTCTACAACGCCAACAACCTGCCGCCCTACACCTTGCCCGACAACAAGACCCAAAGCGGCATCAAGAGCCGCAGCAGCAAAGGCGCCGCGCCGTCGAACTTCAACGAGATCCGCTTCGAAGACAAAAAAGGCGCTGAAGAACTGTTCTTTCAGGCCGAGAAGAACCAGACCACCAAGGTCAAACACGACCAGTCAATCAGCGTCGGCGCCGACCGCAGCGTCAGCGTGGGCGGTAACGAGTCCATCAGTGTCACCGGCACGCGCAGCAGCACAATCACCAAGAAAGAAAAGCAAACCTTCGTCGCCGAACGCGAGATGAACGTCGGCAAGACCGACACCGTCACGGTCACCGACAAGCACACCGGCACCTATCACGGCGGTCGCGAGCAGACCGTCGAGAAAGGCGACGTCCTGACGGTTCAGGCTTCTGACAAGACCACCACCGTCCACGGCCAGTACAACGTCACCGCCGACGCGCAATTTCAGGTCATGCAGGGGCCCAACAAACTGCTGATCAAAGACGCCGTCGACGTGGATTCACAAGGGCCCATCACCGTGCACAACCCGAAGTGCTCGGTCGAGCTGAAAGACGGCAAGATCACCGTCACCGCCGCCGAGGAAATGGTCCTGCAGTGTGGAAGCGCCAGCATCTCGCTGAAAAAAGACGGCACCATCGAGATCAACGGCGCCCAGAAGGTGCTCGCCACCGGCGGCGGCTCCGGCGTCGAGCTGGTGCAGGCGGGCGCCACGGTCTCCGGCACCAAGACCACCATGTCCGGCACGGCGCTGGCGGAGATCACCGGCGCCATCGTCAAGATCAACTGACGCCCTGACGTCGCGACAACAATGGAATCGATCGCCCGCCCGTTACGCCTGCTGCACGAGGAGGCCGCGTGGTTCGCGCGCGCCACCGACGTCAAGCTGCTGCACGTCACCACCGACGTCAGCTTGCGCGGCGACGCCCTGGATCTATTGATGGCCGAGGAAAATCACGCCGACAATCGCGGGCTGTTCTTCCGCTTCGACGATCCGTTCGCGGGCGCCGACCTCGGCTGGCCGGCGCGCGCCCAGCGCCTGCGCGAACAGTGGGACGAAAAGACCGCCGCCGTGGCACCCGCGGGGATCGCCTTGCCGCCGCTGGATGCCTTGCCGGGCGATGTGGTTGGCACCGCCGCATTCGGCGCGCTGTTGCTGGCCGCCATAAAAGACCTGCCGGCGCCGCTGACCGGTGTCGTGGTGGTGTTGGCGCCGGTGCGGGTCGACGACACCGAAGGCTTCGCCGTCACGCTGAGTGTGCTCGTGACGTCCGCGCATCTGCCCAACGTTCGCTGGATCGTCGTCGAAGCCGACGGCGGCGCCGCCCTGCCGCTGGCCCACAGCCTGAACGAGCGCGCAATGACCGTCGACTGCACCGTCGACGAGAAGGCCCAACAAAATGATCTCGCCGCGCAGACTTCGGGCGGCGCTGGTGGCGGTGGTGGCCGCGGCGCTTTTCCCGACGTCGTCGCTCCGGCGCGCATCGACGCTGGTCCTGGCCCCACGGACGATCAGTTACGAGCCGCGGGTCTGTCGCCGAGGTTCATCAACGGCGGCGGCGCCCAACTGAAACAGCTGGTCTTGACCGCCGCCCTGGCCTTGCGCGAGGGCCGCACCGTCGACGCCGTCACCGTGCAAGCGCGCGCCGCCGCCCTGTGTGCCGAAATGGAAATGCCCCGCGAACAGATCCTGAGCCTGCACGTCCTGGCCAGCTATGTCCTGGCCGGCAACCAACGCGACAAAGCCCGCGCGATCTACCGCCGCGCGGTTGACCTCTGCCGACTGCACGCCGCAACTGACCTGGAGTCGCAAACCGAAATGGCGCTGGCTCTGCTGGACGCCTTGGACGAACGCCCCGCCGAAGCGGCGATTCATTATTCAGCCGCCGCTCGGTTGGCCGAAACGGCGGCCGTGATCCCGCTGGCCATCGAAGCCTGGCGCCTGGCCGGTCAACTGGCGCTCGATGCCGGGTTAGAGACATCCGCCGTCGAATGTTGGAAGAAGGCTCTGGCTCTCGCCGATCCGCTGGACCCCGCGCTGGCCAAGGTCACCAGCGCGCCGCAGACCGCGCTGGCCCTGGCGGCGAGGTGCCGGAGGCACGGGTTGAACGCGCAAGCGAAAGCGCTGGAGGAACGGGCGTTCGGGTTGGAAGATTTTCTGGGCCGCCTTTGACTGCGATCTAACGCCGTCTTTCAGAATCAGGAAGCACTTAGTCGAATCGCACGAGCCAACGACTCCAACTTCCCCCACCAGTCCGCCAGCGTTGATCCATCAATATAAAGATCGCCCAACCAACGTGGCTTGCATCGTTGCTCAATAGCTTCGCGCGCCTGCTTCCTCAACTGTTGGTCGGGTGATTTGAGTTCCGCCAAACGATCTGCCAGATCCTGAACCTCAGCGCCAAAACCGTTCGCTGACAAAAGGTTCAAGACGTCATTGGCAATGCTCTGATAGTCCGGATCTTTCATTTCATCTGCTTCGTCCCATCTACTTTACCGCCCCAGTATATCGTCCACCATCAGTCACCGTCTGCCAACCAACGCCGGTTCGATCAGCTCCCCATTGAGGTTGGGCCGCTACCCTGCCCTCAAGAAGAGTCTGGTCTCTTGTGAGTTCTACGAGCCTTTCGGCTTTCGCGGTATTGGACGGAGGCAACGCCAAAGCACGAATCCTGTCAGCCGATGTCTCACCCGCAAAATCTCGCGTAACAAAAACTCCCGACGCGGATCCAAATTTTGACTCTGTGATTACAAAAATATCTCCGGCGTGCCCCTTGCCTGCCAAAATCTGTCCATCAAAACTATTCACCAATTCGGCTGCCTGAGCGGGTGAGAGTCCCCTTTCTTGCAACAATCGACGGGCGTTTTCACGACTAATCGGGACCGATTCTTGATTTCCTATTCCGCAGGTGCCGCTCAGACCAGCGGCATCCGACCATGTCAACGGATCGGCTACGTATGCGAATGGCCTCCAACCTCCCAAGATCCCGATCGGATCCTGACTCGCGTACTCCCCCGCCTCCGGGTCGTAGTACCGAAACCGGTTGTAATAAAGTCCGGTCTCCGCATCCTCGTATTGCCCGGGCCAGCGGAAGGGGCACGCCTCGCGGACGCCTTCGACGTTGCGGAGGGCGCCGTAGATGTCGATCTCGGCCGACCACACGGCGCTACCGCCGCCATCCAGCATGGTGGTCGGCGTGCCGAGGTGATCGGTGAGGATCGAATAGCGGGCGGCGCCCAGCAGCTTGGCGGCGGGGGCGAACGATTCGGGGTCGAAGATCCACGTGATCGGCGCGGCGGCGGTGCCAGCGGCGACGGCTTCGGATTCACCGCACACGCCGTCGACGGCGCCTGCGGCAGCAGCGGCACCTTCGGCGGCGGCGTTGATCGCGGCGGCGGCGCGGTTTTGGGCGACGGACGTTGAGACGATCCCCGCCGCCGGTGGGCCTTGGGCGGGGCGCTCGTTCAGTTGGGCGGCGCGGCGCCGGGCGGCGATCTCGTCTCCGACGATCGCATCAACGCCAGCGGCCTGCGCATCGTCACCAACGCCTTCCGCCGCCTCGACCCATTCGTGCAGCGGCACGTTGCCGTCCCAGATCCAGCGCGTGGTGCAGCCGCGAAAAGTCTTCTTCACCCGCCTTCCCAAGGCGTCGTAGGCGAACGTCACCACGGCGCCGTCGGGTCTGGTCACCGCTGCCAGCATGCCGGCTCCGTTCCACGCGTAGGACCATGTTCCGCCGTCGGGCTGAACCTTGGCGATCAGATTTCCTTCGGCGTCGTACGAATACTTGGTCACACCGCCGTCGGCACCGCGCGCTTCCAGCAGTTGCCCGGTGGGGCCGTACTTTCGATCGCCGCGGTCTTGCGTGCGAAACAGATTCCCGACGGCGTCGGGCAAGCGCAGGTCGACGCGGCCGTCGGCGTAGACGGCGGCAGCCAGGTTTCCCAAAGCGTCGTGTTCGTAACGGGTGGGGCCGCGCTGGGCGTCGATGACGGCGCGCAGCTGATCGTTGGCTTCCCAGGTGTACTGGACGGCGCGCCGGAAACCGCCGGCGCCGGTCACCTCGTGTTTCAACGGGCGGCCGGTCTTGTCGCGCTCCCAGCGGCTGCGCACGCCGCCGGGCAGCTTGCGGTCGACTTCCAGGCCCAGAGCGTCGCGCTGAAACTTCGCCTCCCAGGCGCTGCTTCCGTCGCCGCCGACGGTCGCTTGGATGCCGCGCGCGCGGCCGACGCTGTCGCGCTTGATCCGCTGGTCCAGGCCGCGCGACGATTGCAGGCGCACGCGCGCGCCCAGGGCGTCGTATTCGGACGCCACCCAGTCGTCACCGACGATCTCGCGTTCGATTCGCCCCAGCACGTCGCGGGCGAAGGCCACCGTGGCGGCGCCGTTGACCGCTTCCAACATTTCGCCGTCGATCCGGTAGGCGAAGGCTTCGGCGCTGCCGTCGCTGTGTTTGACGGCGGCCACGCGACCGCCGTCGTCGTAGGAATAGTCGCTCTCGCGGCCGGCGGGACGAAACACCTTCACCACGCGGCCGGCCTTGTCGCGCCGGTATTGCCGGCGGATCCCGTCGAAGCCGTGCTCGACATCGACGTTGCCGGTCAGACCCAGCTCGAATCGATAGACGCTGCCGTGTTCGTTGGTGATGGCGCGCAGCTGCTCTTCGGTGTCATACGAAAACCCCACCGTAGTCCCAGCTTCGCTGCGCGAAGATAGCCGGCCCATGCCTTGATACGAAAATCGAACGTCGTGCTGCTCGTCGCGGGCGCGGGTGACGTTACCTTCGGGGTCGTAGGCCAACGCGCGCACGTTGCCGTCGGGCCCGCGCACCAGCACCACGCGGCCCAGGGCATCGTGCTCGCGCGTCTGTTCGGCGCCGGCGGCGTTGGTGGCCTTCACGCAGCGGCCGAGGTTGTCGTAGGCCCAGAAGCTTTGTGCGCCGTCGGGCGTGCGCACCGACGTGATGTTCCCGCTCGCGTCGTATCCCAGGCGCGTCGGCCGACCCGCGGGGTCGATCATGGTCGTCAGCCACCAGCCGTCCCACTGAAATTGCACGCGCCGCGAAAGCGCGTCGATGCGCCCGACCAGATGCCCCTTGTCGTCATATCCCCACTCCCACGCGCCCTTCACGGCGTCGACGGCGCGCACCGGTTGGTCGTGCTGGTCGTAGGCGATCTCGACGACGGCCCCGCCCGGGGTGACGATCTTCACGACGTTGCCGCGGGCGTCGTGAGTCCACGTGGTCTCGGCGCCGGTGGGGCTGGTCTCTTTCACCTTCCACAGCGAGCGCTCGTCGAATTCGTAGGCGGTCACGCCACCCAAGGCATCGATCACCTGGGTCACGCAGCCGACGGCGTTCATCTTGTACGTCGTCGTGGCGCCCAGGCTGTTGGTCACGCAGGTGACCTTGCCGACCTTTTCGTAGGCCAGCGCGTGATCGTAGATGCCGCCGTCGCCCCACGTGCGCACGCAAAAGGCGTCTTCGCCGAAACCGTCGTAGGCGAAAAAGAACGACAGGCCATTGCGGTTGGTCTCTTGCACCAGCAGGTGGTTTTTGTATGCGAACCGCCAGAGCTCGCCCGCTGGGTCCGTCGCCTGCACCAGATCATCGCGCGCGTCGTAGCTGAACCGCGTGTGCGGCAGCCAGCCTGCTTGCGTTGGGTGCGGGAGCTTCATCGCCGTCAGCCGCCCGAGGCGATCGTGTTCGAACCCGACGTGGCGACCGGCGGCGTCTTTCACCCAGGCCAAGTTCCCGTTGGCGTCGTATTCGAAGGCGATGGTCCGCCCGTCACGCGCCCGCTGGCGCACAAGGCGCGACCAGTTCTGCCGCGGCCCGGCCGGCGCGCCCGGCAGCGCCGCGAATTCCAGGGTCGTTCCCTCGATGGTCGTGATCTCGTATCGCTGCTGGCCCAGCGCCTTCAATGTCAGGCGGCTGATCGGTTCCCACACGGATTGTCCGGGGCGGATGACGTGGTCGGGGAAATCGAAGGTGTCGAATTCGAGTTCGCGCCCTTCGCCGTCGAGGTAGACGATGCGTCCGCGCTCGGGCCACACCGCCTGGTCCAGCGAATGTGACCAGCCGTGGCCCAGCGGTCCCGTGCGGTTGGCCCACGCCGACGAGTATTGCCGCGTGAACCGCAGCGGCAGCGGACCCGGCAACTGCCAATCGGTGTGATCGGTCAACACGCGCCCCGACGCGACATCGACCGGGTGCCCGGTGAGATGACAGACCACCGCGCTCAGCAGATTGCGCAGCCGCCCGGGTTTCATGCGGCTCAGCAGATCGTGCAGATAGCCCGCGATCCATTTTGACTTCAGCAGCGCGCCCAGCGCGTCCGAGAGCGACAGCGCGGGCGGCCCGCCGATCATCACCGGCGGCCCCTTCGGAATGGCCAGCACCGTCGACGAGGGCAGGCGCACCGGCTCGCCGCAGCTCATCGATTTGTCGCCCAGGCGGACGGCGCTGCTGCCCATGATGTTGACGGTCTTCGAACCGAAGACGGTGATGGCGTCGCCTTCGGGCGCCACCGGCGGACCGGGTGGCGGTGGCGGTCCCTTGAATGACGGGCGCGGCAGCTTCGGCATCGGCGCCCACGACACGCCAGGCGGAAACAAGATGTGCGGCACGCCCATCGAATTCTTCGCCGTCATCCCGACCGTATGTGCCGGCATCCCGTTGATCAGCACCGGACCCTTGGGCGCTTTTCCCGAGACCAGCGCCTCGATCAGGCTGGTGGCCACGCTGGTCAGCAACGAATCCTTGTCCAACAGCACGCCGACGAACGGATTCGGAATCGGCGTCGGACCCAGCATGGGGACGATCTCGAAATGGATATCCAGTCCCAGGACCAGGTCCATGAATGTGCTGGCTAAGGGCAAGGACACTCCATGCGTCGGCTCAAGGCGGCGCATCGTGTATCGGACAGCGCGCGGTCAAGTTGCGGGCTGTCCGATGCCCGCGGGACTCGGCGGAGGCGACGCGATCGATCGGCGCGCTGATCTAGCGGCGCGACAGCGACGGGCGGCGGCGACGCTTGCTGATCAAAAGTACGGCGATGCCGGCAATCGACAGCGCGCCCAATCCGGGCGACGAGGCGACCGAACAACCGTTGCTACTTTCCGACACGCCCGACCCGGTCGACGCGCCACCGGTGCCGGACACCGTCGCGGCGCCGCCGCTTCCGGATGCGCCGCCGGTGGCGGCCGCTGCCCCTCCACTTCCACCACCACTGCCTTCGTTGCCACCCGTGCCACCGGCGCCGCCCGAGGTGCCGCCTGTGGCTGCGCCGCCCGTTCCCGACGACGAAGGGAGATCGACCGCGGCGTCCTTGCTCCCAGCGGCGTCGGTCGCCGTCCCGGCGTCAGAACCATTGGAGGCGCTGAGCACGACGTTCGCGCACGAATAATAAAGATTGTCGTCCGTGTCCGTCAGGTTGGCCGGCGGACACGGATTGGAACCGACCATGTACTGGCGAACGCGCAAGATGCAGTTCGTGCATGCACTGGACGGAAGCTTCAGCTGCACCTGATAGGCCGACGGCTGTGTGCCCGGGTTGTGCGGACCGATTTGCAGGCGTTGAAAGACGGTGCTGGGGCCGGTGTCGTTCGGCGCGAAGTCCACGATGAAGCAGCCCGGATGATAGATGGTCTCGGTCCATTTCATTCCGATGGTGCTGCCGGCGGGGAACGTCGTGATGGGCTGTGCCGGGGCCGCTTTGCGCACCACCCCGCACGGCAAGACGAACCCGGGCGTCCGGGTCGGCTTATAGCCGTCCATCATGTCTCTGGCGGGCGGCATATCCATGCGGGTGTGCGCCGCCGCAGGCGCCGCGGCGCCGACGATCAACCCGCCAGAAAAAGCGGCCAACCAAAACAGCTTTGCGATCGGGAAC
>DASXQB010000244.1:0-18964 GCA_036493295.1 Polyangia bacterium
GTAGGCTCGAAGGTGCTTGGACTGGTGAGCAGGGCGCACGCCGAGTATGTCGTCGCGAAGGAAGAGGCTTGGGCGGAGCTGCCGCCGTCGCTTGATCTGGCGGATGCGGCAGCGCTCCCCCTGGTCGCGCTCACCGGCTGCCAGCTGATCGACGAGGCGGTGAAACCACGAGCAGGCGATGTTGTCCTTGTCACCGGCGCCTTGGGTGGCGTTGGGAGGGCGGCCGTCTACGCGACGGTCGCCCGGGGCGGGAAGGTACTGCCCGGAGTTCGTCGCCAGCGGAAGGTCGATGCAAAAAAGCTAGGTGGCGTCGTCGACACCATCGCGCTCGACGATGACGGTGAGGTCGAGCGAACTCCGCAGCTCGACGCAATCGCGAACGCCATGCCCCCTGGGCCGGCCCTTCAGAGACTCCTCCGCAAGGTCAAGCCCGGAGGAACGATCGGCAGCGTCACGGGCGAGCCCGCGGGGGCCAAGGAAATGGGCCTCGTCGTTCGCGCGCACGTGGTTCACCCCGATTCCAAAAAGCTCGCCGAACTCGCGCGTGCGGCGGCGGACGAAAGCCTCGTCATACCCATCGTGACGCGATTTCCGTTCGCACAGATCCGCGAAGCGCATGCGATGGCAGAGAAAGGGGCTGAGGGAAAAGTTGTGCTTCGCATGCAGTGAGAGTCGTCTTGCGGGCCGAGTGCCGCTGGGGCTCGGCGCGGGATGTCGATTCGAGCGAAAGGAACGCAGGTCATGACAGATGCATCGAGAGACGAGCGCACGGCGGTCAAGCAAGTACGTCGCACGGCCGCGATCACCGGTGCCGGTAGCGGACTTGGTCGAGACATCGCGCTGGGACTCGCCGAGAAAGGATACGAGGTCTTCGGGACCGTCACGAAAGACGCTGATCTTCAGATCGCAGATGGGCGCATCAGACTGTCGCTCTGCGACATCGCCAAAGAGCAGGATGTAAAGGTTTGGGCGGGCAGCGTCTCTGCCGCCCTCGGCGATGGTCGCGGCCTAGATCTGTTGATCAGCAACGCAGGGATCCTGACCCCTGGGCCGCTGGAAGTGTTGTCGGTGGAGGCCATCCGTCGCGAATTCGACGTCAACGTATTTGGCGCATTGTCCGTCGTGAACGCCTTCCTGCCAGCGCTTCGGAAGGCGCGGGGCCGCATCGTGCAGATCAGCACGTGGACGGCCAGCCTTCCGCTTCCGTTCAACGGACCGTCGGGCGCATCAAAGGCTGCAATGGAGGTGTTTGCGACGGTCTATCGGGCCGAATTGAAACGGTTTGGCATCGACGTCGTGGTCGCGGCCGCTGGCAACATGCGAACGGGCGGCCCGGCAAAAACGGCCGCTGCCCTTTCGCGAGTCGCTGACAAGATGACCGCCGACCAACGCGAGCTGTATGGGGAGACCTTCGGCGCTTTCACCGCTGCGCTCAATGGGATGCAGGACAGCGGGCTCGCCTCCGCTGCGGCCGCCCAGCGAGTGATCGAGCTGGCGGAGCAGGTGCCACCGCCGAACATCGCTCCGGTGGGCGCGGACGCCGACGAAATACTCCGGTTCGTTCGCGAGAAGTCCGACACGGAACTGGACACGCTCCGCCTTCAACTCGCGGGCATCGGCGCAGGCAACGCGGCCGTTCGAGTTCCCACGAGTAGGAGGCAATCATGATTGAGATCCTCGACACCAACGACAGCCGCGCCGTTCGCAACAAGAACAACGTTCTCGAGCTCTACGAGTTGATGATCAACACGAGAAAGTCCGAGGAGGGCACGGCCAAACATGTCCGACCTTGGTACATCCAACACAACCCGTTGATCGCGGACGGATCCGTGGCACTTGGACAGTTCTTCGGGAAGATCACGCGTGAACGCGCGAAGGCTCGCGTTGTCGTACACAAGATCATCGCCGTCGGCGACTACGTCTGGGCGCACGTGAACTTCCTCAACCTCTTCAACGATGATCCAGGGGATACCGGAATTGCCGGCGTCGACATCTACAAGATGGACGCCGAGGGTAAGGCGATTGAGCATTGGGATACCTTGCAATTTGTGGGCGATCCGAAGAACTCCGCCCCCCTGCTTGGACCCAATATCCCCCGCGCGAATCCCAACGGAATGTTCTGAGCAACCAAGAAGAGAGAGACCATGATCATCATCGCCACGCCGACGGAGAACATCGCGCAACGTCGCCTCGTGCATCGAACGCGTGGCCAGAAACAGGGCCCGATCACCCGGCTCATGAGCCCGGGCGACATAGGGGAGTTGGTCAAGCCGTTCGTCTTTCTCGACTATTTCGATTTCTCGGGCTTCGGCGGATCCGGTTTGCCGGTTCACCCTCACTCGGGGATCGCAACGCACACAACGATCATTGAAGGCTCGGCCCTATACGCCGACTCGACTGGGAAATCGGGAACGTTGCGCGCTCGAGGCATCGAATGGATGCAGGCCGGCGGCGACGTTTGGCACGGCGGCGGCCCGGGACCCCACGACGGTGAGCTGCGTGGCTTCCAACTTTGGGTGGCACTCGCCCCGCCCTTCGAGCTGGCACTGGCGCACAGCCAATACGTGGACGCCGCGTCGGTACCAACCGACGACCATACCCGTGTCTTGCTCGGCACCTATCGGGGTCTCCGCAGCGCGATCCCGTACCCTGCGCCGATCACCTTTCTGCAGGTGAACCTGCGAGACGGCGAGCGTTGGACGTTTGAGCCAGCACCTGGTCACGACATCGCATGGCTGGCGATTGCGACGGGCCGGTTGCGCGTCGCCGGCACGTCGCTGTATCGCGAGATGGCCATATTCGAGGAAGGCAACGCCTCCATCGACGTCTTGGCCGACGGCGATGTCGATTTTGTCGTAGGCTCGGCCCTGAAGCATCCCCATCCGCTCGTTACTGGTGAATATTCTGTCCACACGAGCCTCGGTACGTTGAGTTTGGGCGAGGCCGGTATCGAGATGGTCGCGTCGACGATGCAGTTGCGGCCGTTTAGGCCCATTCCTGCTCAATAGCCGACGCGCGTCTGGAATTCGTCATCAAAAAAGCGCGACCCCTGCGCTGTCTCCAGCGGCGCCGTCGGCGTTCGCGCCCTTCCCAGCACCGCCACCGTCCGCCCAATGACTGCTAACCAACGGCGAGGTGCAGCATGCATAAAGAAGGCCCGCCGGCAGCCAGGCAAACAGAAATAGCCGCGCCGCCATGAGATTGCTACCGTGGAGAAATTGCCACCGTGTTTTGACCTCACTCCCATGGTTAGAGCCAGGCGCCAGCCATTTCTTCGTCGCCCGTGACTCCGTCGCTAATCTTGATCTGGGCCCTACAACCCGTACTGGCGGGGCCCGTCGCGATCGAGGGCGACGGTGGATGCCCCGACCCGGCGCAGGTTCAGGCTATGGTGAATGAGCGATTGGCCGCGAACGATGGTGACTCGATCGCGCCCGGCTGGCGCTTGCGGCTGGATGCCACGGCGCCAGCGACGTCTTCTGCACCGGCCGTCGTGACCGGCACGCTGCTGGATCCGACTGGGACAGCGCGCGAAAGCAAGGAGCTGACTGTCGCCGCCACAGACTGTGACGCGGCGGCGTTGGTGTTCGCCTCCATGGTCGAGCGCTTCTTCCATGGCATCGGCTGGACGTCGAATGCTCCTTTGCCCAGTCTGCCCGTCAGCAACGATTCGACGCCCGCGCCACCGCCCCCGACGCCGTGGACCTTCGGGATCGATCTGTCCGGTGGCGCCATTGCTCTCTTTGGAGGTGGGGTGTCCGCCCACGCGCTCGCGGGTGTCGGCCTCACTGCCGCCAACCGCGACGTTGGCCGCCTGCGGCTGGAGATCCTGGTGGCCGGGCCAGCTAGTCATCGATCGGAAACGGATGGCACTGGCGCGACCGGCAGCCAGGACTCCTGGCCGTTGCGCGCGACGCTGGTCTATTGCGGTCTGCGCCGGCCGGTCACCTGGCAGGGCGGCATCGACGCGCTTTTCAATGTCGACCAGGCGCGATCGACCGGCGTGGTTCCGCCCGGCACCGACCAGCGCCTGACGGTGGCCATTGGATTGACCGCGGGCGCCAGGGTCAGCCTGACGCAACGCTGGTCGCTTCTCGTCGACGTCGCCGCGGACCGCCATTTGGCGGGAAAGCGATTCGTCATCATCCCGGGCGACACACCGCCGCAGACGTTCATTCTCGATCCGCCAACGTGGCAGGCATTGTTCACCGCCCGCGCCTTATATTCATTCGGCCCGTGAAGGTCACCCGCCGCGGTGGCTCTAATTTCATTGACAGGATCTTGGTAAGCGAACCGTGTCCCAACTCGTGAGCGCCCTTCGCAATGCGACACCCATTATCGACCGCTGCGTCGCTGGGGACGAGACTGCCTGGCGAGAGTTGCACCGCGAATACTATCCGGAGGTCCTGCGTTTCCTCCGCCGGCTGGGGGTGCAACGCCAGGAAAGGGACGACCTCACTCAAGAGGTGTTCGCCCAGGTCCTGCGTTATCTGCCGCGCTTCGAAGGGCGCGCTGACTTCCGCACCTGGCTGTTCAAGCTGTGCGTCAGCCAGGTCAACCGCCGCCGCCGCTTTCGCTGGCCTGCGCTGCTGCGAACGCGACAGGTCCAAAACTGGAACGATGGCGGGCCAGTCGCCGTCGATGATCGGCTGAACGCGCTGGCGGGACGGGTCTTGCCCGCCTTCAGCCCCGATGAAATGGCCCGCCGTGCACGCCTTGCGCTGGAACACATGAAGCCGGCCCATCGCGTGGTGCTGGTGCTCTTCGAACTGGAAGGTCTTAGCGGGGAAGAGATCGCCCGAGTGGTGGGCGCGCCGGTGGCCACGGTCTGGCGTCGTCTGTCGTACGCGCGCCGCGAGTTCGAATATTGGATCAACGAAGGCCCCTTTCACCCACCGGTCGGAGAACGACCATGAGCCCGCTGCCACCGAATCAAGAAAAACAGGAGCCAGTAGCGCCGTGGGGGAAAAACCATGGCCCCGCGTCGCTGGCACTGGCGGCGTTGGACGCCAAGACGGCGCCACGCACGGAAGATATAGAAGATGAACGTAGGGCCTGGCACCGATTGCACGAACACCTTCGCGACGAAGACGGTCGTCCGGCGCCGCGACCGGCTTTGTTGCAACGCCTGATAGTCGTCACCGCCGCTACGGCAGTGCTGGTCGTCGCGGTGGCCATCGGCGTCGGACGGCACAAACAAGGGGCGGAACGGCGGACCATCGCGGCCGCGCCGGCGGGCGCCCGCCCAAACCCGATCGCCAAAGAGAGTGCCGCGAGCTCGGCGGCGGTCGCGGCTACATCGCAACCCGCTTCGAACAACGAAACGCCGCCGGCGCCGACCCAATTTCCGCCGGCGGGCGCTGCCAGCGGACCGCGCCCCTTGCAGGCCGAGCGCGTTCAACTGGCCGCGCACCTGATGGTGACGGCGCGATCGGGGACGAGTGCCACGGCCTGGGTCGACCGCGGAGGCGAACAGCACGTCGAGCTCGTCAGTGGCGCCGTCGAACTGAGCGTCAGCGGCTCGGTTCATCCCAGGCTGGTCGTTGATGCCGGTGACTATCATTTTCGCGATCGGGGAACGATCTTCGAGGTCGGCCGCGCCGGCCCCGCCGTCTGGCTGCATGTCAAGGCTGGCGCCGTCGCCGTCAGCAAGGACCGCCGCGCGCTGGCCGTGGTTCGCGCGCAGCACAGCTGGTCCTCTCGTTTCGTGAACCGTGCGCCGGAGGCGCCGGCGCGATCGACCGTCGCCTCTCGTGCCACGGCAGCCAGCGTCGCCCCACCCGCGTCGCTCGCTCTCCCGCCGTCGGCGACGAACGCGTCTGATGGCTCGGCGGCGGCCGATCCGGCTCCACAAGCGCCGCCGGCAGCGGTGACGCCGACGACGCCCACGGGCCCGCGCCCGATGATGGCGGATTGCCGCGCCTTGCAAAAGCAACAGCGCGATGGGGAGGCGCAGATCTGTCTGCGTGCGCTGGCTGACGGAAATGACCTGCCCGCCGAGACCGCCCTCTACGAGCTGGCGCGCTTGCAGCGGAAGCGCCTGGACGATTCCGCCGCGGCGCTGGTGACACTGCAGAAACAGCGACGCCTCTTTCCGAACGGTGCCCTACGCGACGAAGCCGAGTTGACCACGATCGAGCTTCTGCCACAGGTGGGGCGTTATCGATCGGCTCTGGACCTGTCCGATTCATTTCTGGCGCGCCATCCACGTCACGAACGGGCGCCAGAACTACATCTGCTGCGCGCCAACATCTTGCGCGAGATATTCACGGACTATCCGGCGGCGGTGCGCGAGTATCAGGCGATCGACGCCGCCGACGGGCGTGTGGCCGACGATGCGGCGTTCTTCCTGGCCGTTGCGCTGGAGGGCGACGGCCGCAAACAGGACGCAGCGGAGGCCTATCGTCACTATCTCGAGCGCGGGATGACCGCCCACGCTGCGGTGGCCCGCGCGCGCCTTGCGACACTGGCACACTGACCACGACCGTCAGTTGCGGTGAGGGTCGTGGCCCTTCGTTTCAGCGCGCTCTTGGCAGTTGCAGCATGGCCGGAGACTCGCGCACGTCCTCTTGCGCCGGCGCGTAGGGAGCCGTCACGCCATCCCCGCAGGCTTCGCCTGGATCGATGACGCGCAGGTCGATGGTGCCCGCCCAAGTGCTGTCCGGCGGAATGTCGAGCACGCCATCCGTGCTGCCGTTGTAGCCGTTGTCGGTCGGCGCCACACCCCAAGGATTGCGCATCGAGGCCATGATGGTGGGTGCCTTGGGGAACATGACTGTATAACCGTGCGCCGTCACCGTTTTGAAGCCGTTCGCGAGCGCCAGCTCGACACCGAAGCCGCCGCTGATCAGCTTGCCTTCCGCCAGCGACGCCTCGATCACCCGCGTGAGTTCGCTGGGTGAAAGAGCGCCCCGCGCGAAGGCAATGCTGCCACCACCCCGCGTGAACATGGGCAATTGATGCTCCGACCCGATGCCACCGATGTCCCCGATCACCGGCCAGACCTCAATGTACTTCATCGTGGTCTTCTCGAGCACCGTCGCCCAATCGGCGACGCCGTTCTTACCGGAGACGGCGCCGATGTTGCCGTTGCCATCCACCAGGAATTGATTGTCGATGCTGACGTTCAGGCGATTGCCCTGCGGGTCGTACATCGCCACTGTGAACGTACCGTCGTGATTGTCGGTGATGAGGCGCTTGACGAAATCAGGGTTCGCGTAAACCAGGCTGCCATACGCGGCGTCACCGTCGCAGTTACCGATGGCATGTTGGTTGATGTCCGCTGGTTGCGGCGCGCCACCCAAAGAGGGATACAACGTCACCGGCAGTGCCTTCAGCGAGAGCCCGGACGTCGAACTGGGGATCGCCGGCTGTTGCTGCGCGTCGTGCAGGAACGAAACTTCCTCCGCCGAGGCGATGTGACCCGCGACTTCGTCGTAACGGGTGCCGAGCGGCGTTTTCGTGGACGTCGTGTCGTCATTCGCCAGATGCGCGAGGTCGCTGAGGCTCGCGGGAAGCCCGCTCGGACACAGCGCAGACGTCGGCACGCCGCCGGTCCCGCCCGCGACGATGCCGCCGCCGCTGCCGGTGGCGCCGCCGCTTCCGTCGCTCGGCTGTGCGCCCCCGACACCGCCGCTTCCGCTCGCGCCGCCGGAATTGTAACCGCCGTCCGCGCCGCCGGAGCTGAAACCGCCAACCGCGCCTCCGTTGCCGCCGCCGGCCGAATCCCATGCCCCGCTGTCCTGGCTGGCCGGCTCGCCGATGCCAGAGTTCGGGCCGCATCCGCTCACCATCACGCAACAGCCGAGCACGATAGCGATCGCACAAGCCTTCGCCATGGTTGGTCCTCCAGAGAATCGCCGCGTCGGGAACTCCGAGGGAACCACTTAAGCCGTCAGCCCGCTCAGCGGCGCCGTGTCAATCCAGGCGTCCTTGCCGAACGTCGGTACGTCGACGCCCATGCTGTTGGCGATCGAGATCAGCACCTTGGTCGGATTCGTCGACGGCAGTTGCAGGAAACGCCCCATCTTGAAGTACCCGCCCGTGCCGCCCAGGATGACGTTCGGCAGGTTCGTGTTGGTGTGCGCGTCGCCGTCCCCGTGACGGTTGAACCAGTAGATGATGGTCGCGTCCAGCAGCGTCTTGCCCGTCGCTGGATCGGGGATCGCCGCCAGATTCTGCATCAGGTAGGCGACCTGTCCGGCGATCCAGGTATTCATCTGCTTGTACTTGTCCAGCTTCGTCGGGTCGCCGCCGTGGTGCGAGACGCCGTGCAACGGGTCGGTGAAGCCAAGCCACGGCATCCGCAGGCCGCCCGCGTCGCCGCCGCCCGGATAGCCGAAGGTTACCGACGCCACCTTGGTCAGGTTGCACGAGAACGCCGCCGCGATCATGTCCATGTAGAACGGGCTCAGCTTCTCGACGTCGGCCCCCGTGCGAACTGCGGTGTCGTCGCTGGGGACGTTGCTGGGCATGTTCATGGGCGGCATGCAGGCGTTGCCCGTCCCCATCAGCATCTTCGTCTTACGATCCTCGTAAGTGCGCAGCGCAGTCAGGTGGCCGTCCAGCAGCTGCCGATCGTACGTGCCCAGCTGTGGCGACAGCGCGGCGAAGCGTTTGTGCAGGTAATTCGACAGCGCGGTTTGCCGGTCCAGCTCCAGCGTCGCGCTAGCCGCGCCCGTGTTCATGAGCGGCTGTCCGAAGACCAGCGACCAAGCCTCCGACGCCGAAGCCATGCGCTTGAGCGGCGTGCCATCGTTCGCGTAATTGATGTCGGACGGGGTGTCGCCGCCGATCGGGTGAATACCGAAATTCAGATTGGCGAAGGTGCTGTCCTTCTGCACTGCCGCGCCGATCACCGTATCGATCGACGGACCGTCCAGCCGGTTGACGGTCGTGTTCTGGTCAATGTACTGAAAGTCGCCGCTGGTACCGCGGGCGCGCGCGGTCAACGTGATCGGCGCTTGGTGCTGCGGCGGGATGACATCGGCGTTAGTGGTCCCACCGCACAGGCAGTACGTCAGACCCGTGCCGTTCATCGGCACGTTGCCCGCCATTTGCGGGCCCAGGATCAGCATCTTGTCCTTGTACGGCGCGAACGGCGAGAGGATCGACGACAGTTGAAAGTCTGTGTCGCTGGTCGCCGCCGGCCAGAACTCCCCCTGGTTCACGCCGTCAGGTGTGTAACAAAACACCGCGTAGCGGGCGATGGTGGCGGCGGCATCGGCGCGCGCGGTGCGCTGGAACAGCTCCAGCCCGGCCGGCAGCGCCAGCGCGGCACCGCCGAGCCACTTTATCAAATCGCGGCGGCGAACGTCTCGACGGGAAACCAATTTCACGGCGCGCCTCCTTCGGATTGCCGCAGACGGAAAGAATCGCTAGCCGCGATCGTCGCCACCAGCGCGCGCAGCTCGCCCGCCGGCGTGAACGACTTCTTCAGCGTGTCCAGCGAGCACTGATCGGCGGCGGTCGCCGGCTGCGACGTCGCGAACTCGAAATAGTTTTGCGCGAAGCAGCCGCGCACGTCGTTGCTCTGCGCCAGCTTGCCCAGTAGCTCTGCGCCGGTTGCGAACGGTCCCGAGACGTCTCCGGCAGCGACCATCATACCCGACGTGTCGACCGGCTTTCCGCCATCCATGGTTCGGTGGCGCCCCACCTCGTCGAAGTTTTCCAGCGCGTAGCCCGGCGGATCGATCATTCCGTGGCAGGCTGCGCAGAAAGCGTTTGAGGCGTGCTGGTCCAGGCGATCGCGCGTCGACGCAGTCTGCGACACCGGCGACAGCTGCGGGATCGTCACGCCGGCCGGCGGCGGCGGGACGTCCTTGCACAGCAGCGTGCGACGGACGAACAGGCCGCGAGCGATCGGGTTGGTCTCGTTGGGCCGGGCCATCAGGGCCGTCAGACCCGGATGAGTGACAATGCCGATGCGATCCTCGCCGGTAATGGTGGTGGCGGTGAACGCGGCATCGGTCGTGCTGCCCGGCAGCCCATAAAACGTCCGTAATGTGCCGTTCAGGTAATAGGTCTGCCCGCTGAACAGGCCGGCGATGTTGGCGCTGCCGCCAGTGGCGTAAAGCTGCGTGGCCGACATCAGCAGCGACGTCTGCAACGCGGTCACCAAGTCGCTGGTGAACGCCGGATCGTCGCGCGCCACCTCGGTGAAGCCGCTGGTGTGCAGCCACGATCCGTAGAATCTGGACAGCCCGCGCGTGAAGCGAGGGTCGCCGATCAGGCGCGTCGCCTGCGCGCGTACGGCGTTGGCGTCGCCTAGCTGGTTGGTGGCGGCGGCGGCGTACAGCGTATCGTCTGGCGGCGAATCCCAGATGAAATACGCCAGGCGGCTAGCCACCTCGTACGCTGACAGCGCAACGACGTCGCCGGCCTTCTCGCCGCTGCCCGGTTTCGTGAACACGTATAGAAAGTCGGGCGACTGGAACAACCCGGCCAAGAACCACTCAAGTCCGGTGGTGAAGTCCTTCTCTTTCACGCCGGCATCGAACAGCTCTTGTAAATCGCCACTCTCGGCCGCCGACAGCGGGTGCCGGTACGCCTGCGGACCCAGCCGATCGATGATCATTCCCTCACAGGCGGCGTCGGCGGCCTGCGCCGACGGACAGGGCGTCCACTGCGCTAACGCGGCGATCGCCTTGCCGGCCACGTCGGCGGCGGCGTTGGCCCGCAGCTCGACTGCCACGTCATCTAACTGGGCGTCGACCGCGCCGCCGAAATCCTTCGATTCGTCGTCGCCGACTTTCACCCAGTCAAGGACGCTATTGTTGTACTGGCTGGGCGCCAGCAGGCGCCCGTGCAAAACGGGGGCGGTCGGTGCGTTGCAGGTCAGCGACTGCACAGCGGGTCCGCTACCACCGCTGCCCCCAGCGACGGTTCCGGGCCCGAGACGGCTCGGGCCGTTCCCGCCGATTTCGCCCCGGCAGCCGCCCGCCAGCATCAGCCCAAACGACAGCGCTGCCATTGAGCAGGCCTTCGCGAACAGCTTTCGCGGTGTCTGCGTCATTTTGCACCTGTGATGATCACGAAAAATCAAATGGCCGCCTACCGGTGCTGCGCGAGCATCCAGGTGTAGATATCGTTGCCCGCCGACAAATCGTAGGTCTGTGTCCAGGCGTCGTGGCCCACGCCGGGATACACCGTGTAGCGCACGTCTTGGCGCGGCTGCGGACAGGCGATCAGCATGGGCATGTACGTCATGTCGCCCACCGGCGAGGCGCTCGTGTCGGCGTCGCCGTGAAAGACCCAGAGGGCCATGTCCTTCACCAGGCCGCAACCCTTCGCGGTCCAAGCCGGGGTGATGATTCCTGAGATCAGAACCGCCGCCGCCAGGGGCGCGGTGCCGAGGCGAGCCAGGAAATCCGTGGTGGCGACCGCCCCGCAGCTCAGCCCCGTCTGATAGACGCGCGTCGGATCCACGTCGTACGCGCCCATCGCGAACGTCAGGAAGTCCTGTTCCACTTCGCCCAGCGAGAAACAGTCCTGGTCGTGTTGAGGCGACAGAACAATGAACGGCCGGTCGGCGGGCCACTGATTGGCCGCGATCAACTTGGGAGGGCCGTTGGCGAGAATCCGCATCAGGTCGTCGGCGCTGCCCGTCCCCTCCTCGCCGCTGCCGTGCCAGAAGACCAGCAAAGGGCGCTTGACGCCGTCGCCATATCCGGGGGGCAGGTACTCCCAGTAGCCGTTTTTGGCGCCCGGCATCGTCCCCAGAGGGCGCGGGGTGTGGACCCCCTCTGCCAGACCGACGCGGTCGGGATTCGCGTCAGCCCCATCGTTCGACCCACGCGCATCGACGGACGTGTCCGCGCCGACAGCGGCATCGGCCGTACCGCCCGTTCCGCCGCTCCCCATCACCGCGCCTCCCGTGCCGGCGAAGGCGCCACCCGATCCGCCGCTCGCTCCGCCGGACGCCATCCCATCAATCAACATCGACGCGTCCATTCGTGCACCGCCGGATCCGGCGCTATTGCCGCTCTCACTAGATGCGCAGCCGACCATCGCGAGCGCAGCGACAACAGTTCCACTAAGAATTCTCAAAGTGGTCCTCACTGTTAGTAAGTGACTCAAGCGCCAGCAATTGGCTCACATAAATCCTGCATCGCATTGTCTTAAAGACAGAATGAATCATTTGACTTTGAGTCGACGACAATCCGAAAGTGCTGGACGCGCATTTGACAAAACGCAGACAAATCTAGTTCTGTCGGCGTTTCCGCGAAATCACTAACAACACGATCGCAGCGAGCAGAGCCGCCAGTGCGGCGCGTTCGCCGGAAGCATCGCCAGGCGCGCGGCAACCGCAGCCAACGTCGGAAAACCTTTCCGACGGATTGGACCCCGGGTCCAATGAGCCACCACTCGATCCGATGCTGGCATCCAAACCCACTGCACCGCCCGACCCCGTGTCCGCGGACCTATTGCCGCCGCCGGACCCGTTGTCGCCACCTAAACCAGTGCCACCGCCGGAACCCGTGTCCACGCCCGGATCGGAGCCGGGGGTCGTCTCTGATTCCGAGCCATTGCTAGACCCGCTATCGGACGGGCTCGCATCAACCGAACCGTCTGCTCCAGCATCCCCGTCATCGTGGCACACGAGCACTCCGTCCCAGTTCGAGATCGTCCCATTGCAGGGCAGATCGAGCGAGGTTGGGACCGCCATACTGTTTAGTGCGTAGCAAACCTCGCAGGTCAGTGTGCACATCGACGGTTGGACCTGCGTCGTGCAGCCGGTGCAGGTTAGCAAATAGTCGTCTTGCGGAACGATGCAGGAGGGATCGGCGGAGGCGCGTTCCATCGTAAGGCACACCAAGACCAGGCTCGCTAACAGCGAGGTGCCCGCAACGGCCCATTTGGCGTTTTTCATGGTCTATCTTCGTTTGACCCGCCCTACACCGACAAATGGCGCTGGCCTAGTTAACTTAGAGCCACGTCGCGCACCGACCTTCACAGGAAAAAGTGTAGCCCCGATCTTGAGGCGTCATCTGAACACGTCTACTGATTAGGCTGCCCGACCACTAACTTGCCGTGCTTGTTCGTGAAGGAACGCCTTTTGGTTGGCTCTGAGGGGATCGTGGTAACGCGCGTTGTGGGCGCCTGGCCGCTTTGACGTTGACTCTGATCGCCTGCGTCAGCTGCGCGAATTCGGGCCCCCATTTCTCTCAGAACGTGGCTCAATTCGAGTCTAAAGCCGGGCCGATGACATCGGGGCGCTCGGCGAGCCGCGCAGCGGCCGTTGTGAACGCGATCGCGTCCAGAACCCCGACCGTCCGTGGGAAATCCCCGTTCATCATCGCATTCCGGGCCACGCCGGCCAGACAGGCCGCCTCGTTACATTCGTTACAAGAAGGCCTCGTCTGGCTGTGCATGGATGCGCCCAAGTCACTGGAACCAGGCGCTTCACAGGCATCCACTGTCTGTCTCGCTATGTTTCGGGCGCTTTCGAATCCCGCTGGGGTCGCTACTTAACTAAGCGTGCTGATTAGGGTTTCTGATCCGCGCTACGGTCTTTGCCACGAATTTGCCAAGGCAGACGGGTTTTCGAGCGCGCGAATCAGCTCCGCACCCTGCCCCGGAGCGAGGTGCGAATACCGCATGGTCATCGTGATCGTGCTGTGTCCGAGCCAGTCCTGAACCTGCCGAAGCGGGACGCCCGCCGAGACGAGCTGAGAGGCGAAGGTATGCCGCATGTCGTGCCACCCGGATCTCCCGCAGCCCTGCCCGCCTGCACGCGCCCCATAGACGCTCGTGCAGCTGCCACAGCGTCAGGGGCTTCTGATTCGGCTCGCTGCTCCTCGGTGATCGGAGGAAACGTCAGCGGCTCGATCTCCAACTTGCCGCCAACGCGAACAACGACTCTGTGGCTCGTGTGGCACTCCGCTTCGTAGGGCGGGTCAGTGATCACGACGTCCGCCGAAGCGTCGGGCAGCTTGCCACGATGGCAGGCCATCTTGGGCTGATACGAAGAGGTTGCCACCGAACCCGCGCCTGTTCGGCGCATCTCCCTCGCACGACCGTCGAGGGCGGCCCCCATCGTCTCGCGCGATGTTCAACGTGCTGTCACCCGGTGGAACATGCCGACGTCGCCCGCGAACTTTCGCGGTGTTTTTGACCTATGTCAGCATCTCGTTTCTAGAAGGACCTACGCAACGTGTACGGCACCTCCACGACCGACATCGAATCAGCGCACTGAAGTAAACACGATGTTCTCTTTTGTATTTCGTCTTGGTCTTCTGCGGTTTTTGTAACTATCTCGCTGATCGACGTCGCTTCGTCGCTAAGCATTTAACGCTCATTTGACTTCCTGGTAACGTGCTGGACATCGCTTCGTTGTTATAAATTTTCAGCGACACCGACGGAACAACAAGAGTCGCCGAGACAACAGGACTGCAATTATCGGGGGTATTCTGCTCATGCGATGTGTTTCTGGAACAACTGACAGACGACGACAACCGTATTTGCCACTGGGCTCACTTTGGAGTTTGTTTATAAGGGCCGCATTCGTCTCCCTCGCAGCGTACAGCGCGCCTGCGATGGCGCAACTCTCGACGGCCGCCGTCGACACCACCGGCCTGGCGGTGACCGATACCGAGGTCACCGTCGGCCAGCTCCACAGCGCCACGGGTACAATGGCCATCAGCGAGACCGGATCGATTCAGGCAGAAAAACTGGCGATAGAACAGATCAATGCTTCAGGCGGCATTCTCGGTCGCAAAATCAAGATCATCCAGGAGGATGGCGCCAGTGACTGGCCCACCTTTGCCGAAAAGGCCAAGAAGCTGTTGGTGTCCGACAAGGTCGCCGCCGTATTCGGGTGCTGGACCTCGGCGTCGAGGAAAGCAGTGTTGCCTGTGTTCGAAAAGGAAAACGGTCTGCTCTACTATCCTACTTTTTATGAAGGGCTTGAACAATCAAAGAATGTCTTTTACACCGGCCAAGAAGCAACCCAACAAATTTTGGCCGGCCTGGACTGGCTCAACAAAGAAAAGAAGGCCAAGACATATTTCCTGATTGGCTCTGACTATATTTGGCCACGAACATCGAACAAAATTGCCCGCAAACACATTGAAAACGTCCTACACGGCACGGTGGTTGGAGAAGAATACTATCCGCTTGGCACCACTCAGTTTGGCTCACTCATCAACAAAATCAAGCTGAAAAAGCCAGATGCTATCTACGCCATTATCGTGGGGGGTAGCAACGTATCATTCTATAAACAACTCAAGGCGGCGGGCGTAACTGCTGACAAACAGACGCTCCTCACCATATCCGTTACGGAGGATGAGCTGCTTGGCATAGGTGGCGAAAACGTGGTGGGTTTCTATGCGGCAATGAAATATTTCCAGAGCTTGGACAACGACAATAACAAGAAGTTCGTGAAGGCGTTCAAGGAGCGCTGGGGCGCCGACGCCGTCATTGGAGACGTCACCCAGGCGGCCTATCTCGGTCCTTGGTTGTGGAAGGCCGCCGTCGAGAAGGCCAAGAGCTTCGACGTCGACAAGGTGGTGGCCGCGTCCCCGAACATCGAGCTCAAGACAGCGCCGGAGGGCTACGTCAGGATACACAAATCCAATCATCACCTTTGGAGCAAGCTGCGCATCGGACAAGCCCTAGCCAATGGTCAATACAAGGTCTTGTACGAGTCGCCGCTGATCGAGCCGAATCCCTTTCCCAAAGGCTACCAGTGAGCCGCGATCGAGCTCATTGACATAACCGATCGCACCCACATTTCGGAAGGCCAAGGATGAACGCCAAAGAACTGCTTTCGATCATCGCCATGCAAGGGTTCAATGGTCTGAGTAACTTCTGCGTGTTGTTGTTGATGGCCCTAGGACTGGCGATCATCTTTGGCCAAATGGGCGTCATCAACATGGCGCATGGCGAGTTTCTGACCATCGGGGCCTACACCACTTATGTGTTATCCGAGATCAGTCAGCGGTGGGCGCCCTGGCTGCAAAAAACGTATTTTATCCTGGCAATGGTGGTCGCGTTCGTGGTGGCGGCGGCGGTCGGCTGGGTGGTAGAGCGGTTCATGGTCAGCAAGTTATATAAACGGCCGCTCGATACCCTCCTGGCCACCTGGGGCTTGAGTCTCATCATGCAGCAAATTTTTCGCTCGACCTTCGGCGCGAAGGAGGTCAGCGCCGTCCTTCCAGAGTGGTTGATGGGCTCGCTCAAGCCCGCCGATGCCATTGATATTCCGATCAATGGGCTGATGGTGATGGTGGTAACGGCGGTCCTCACGACTGTTCTCTTCATCCTGCTTTTCAGGACCAGGTGGGGTGTTTGGATTCGCGCAACGACCCAGAATCGTCTGATGGCCGGGGCGTCGGGAATTAACACGCGAAAGATCGACAGTCTGGCCTTTGCTACCGGGTGCGGCCTGGCGGGTATCGCGGGAGCTGCCTTTACAACCATCGGATCGACCGGGCCGACCAGCGGCTCGCTCTATATCGTGGATACCTTTCTGGTGGTGGTATTCGGCGGCGCTCAGAGCTTGATCGGTACCATCGCGTCGGCGTTTGGCATCGCTCAGACGCAGGCAGTGACGGAGTTTTTCCTGACCGGATCGACAGCTAAGGTTCTGACTTTGATGGCGATAGTGATCATTCTGATGATTCGCCCGCAAGGGCTTTTCGCGGTGCGGGTACGGAGGTAGTCGAATGAAGATGTTGGAACAAATGAAGCCCCTGGCGATGGTGTCTGCGACGGAGCCGCAAAGGCCCGCCAGACGCGGGCGCTTTTTCAGCGGAAACGCCGAGAGAAACGCATTCTTGATTGTGTCACTGCTGATTCTGGCCGTCTTTCCACTATTCCTTTCACCGTTTCGACTGGGTTTGGTGGGCAAATATTTGACCTATGGATTCGTCGGCTTGGGCTTGGTCATTTGTTGGGGCTACGGCGGAATATTGAGCCTGGGTCAAGGGATCTTTTTCGGGATCGGCGGCTACTGCATGGCCATGTTCCTGAAGCTCGAGGCGTCCGACAAGGTCAGCACCGCCATCCAGTCGACGCCGGGTATCCCGGACTTCATGGATTGGAATCAGCTGACCGCCTTGCCGGCATTTTGGAAGCCCTTTCAAAGCCTGGCTTTTACGATCATCGCGGTTCCAGCGATTCCAGCGCTGCTGGCATTGATTGTCGGCTTCGCAATGTTCAAACGCCGCGTGGGCGGCGTCTACTTCGCCATCATTACCCAAGCCGTGGCGGCCATTCTGGCCATCTTGATCGTAGGCCAGCAAGGGTACACGGGGGGGATCAACGGCATCACCGATCTCAAGACCATGCACGGCTGGGACATTCGTACGGACTCGGCCCGGCGCATCCTTTACTACGCAACCTCTGTCCTGCTGCTCGGAGCGACCCTGGTGTGCTTTCATCTGTCGCGCACCAAGCTTGGTCGGTTGTTGGTGGCGATGAGAGACCGCGAGGATCGCGTCCGGTTCTCGGGCTACGACGTGGCCAATCTGAAGACCTTTGCCTTCGTCTTCTCTGCCGTGCTGGCGGCGATCGGGGGGGCGATGTTCACGCTCCAAGTCGGATTCATGTCGCCCTCTTTTGTGGGAATTGTGCCATCCATCGAAATGGTGGTTTGCGCCGCGGTCGGCGGGCGCGATTGGCTGCTGGGCGCCATTTACGGAAGTCTGGTGGTGAACTTTGGAAAGACATTCTTCTCCGAACAGTTCCCGCAGCTCTGGCTGTTCATGATCGGTGGCCTGTTTATCGGTGTCGTGATGATCTTTCCGCGCGGCCTGGCCGGGATCAATCGGTCGACGATCCGGTCTTTTATTTCAACTTGGCGCGCTTCGCGGGCGGATCGGCTGCATCTGCCAACGCCGACCGAGCCGCCGGTGATGAAGGGTTCGGTGCGATTGTGACATTGGCGCCTGAGCGATCCTATTTGCTGGCCGTGGAGGGCCTGACAGTCTCATTCGACGGATTTCGTGCGGTGGACGACTTGTCGTTCTACATCGACAAGAAAGAGCTGCGCGCCATCATCGGACCAAATGGGGCGGGCAAAACGACGGTTCTGGACCTGATCTCGGGGCGCACGCGGGCCGACAGCGGGAGCGTCTTGTTCAAGGGCGAAGAGCTTAGTCGGCTCCGGGAACACGAGATCGTTCGCCGTGGCATTGGCAGAAAGTTTCAGACACCTTCGGTCTACGAGTCGCTGACCGTTTTCGAGAATCTGGAGATGTCTTATCCCAAGGGTCGGACGGCCTTCGGGGCCTGGTGGTTCACCCGGACTCCGGACGTCATTCGCCGGGTTGAAGAGATCGCGGAGGTGGTCGAGCTCTCCTCGCAGCTTGGTGACGCGGCGGAGCTGCTCAGCCACGGACAGAAGCAGTGGTTGGAGATTGGCATGCTCCTCATTCAGGACCCGCTCTTGATGATGCTCGACGAGCCGGTGGCGGGCATGAGCGTCGCGGAGCGGGAGAAAACCGCGCAGCTCCTGCAGCGCATCTGCAAGGATTGTGCGGTCATCGTCGTGGAACACGACATGGACTTCGTGCGCAGCATTGCCCATCGGGTCACCGTCCTTCACCAAGGAAAATGGCTGGCCGAGGGCAGTATGGACAAAGTGCAGAACGATCCGAAGGTCATTGAAGTCTACCTTGGACACTGAGCCCCAAGCGCAGGGTACCCTGTTGAGTGTCGACCATCTGAGCGTGAGCTACGGCCAGAGTCAGGTGATTCCGGATCTCTCATTTTCGGTGAAAGCCAACGAGATAGTGGCAGTGATGGGCCGCAACGGCATGGGGAAGACGACTCTATTCAAGGCGATGATCGGTATTCTTCCCGTGCGCGCCGGGCGGGTCGACCTTTGTGGGGTAAACGTCACCAGCCAGGAGCCCTATGACCGCGTCGCAAAGGGCCTTGGATATGTTCCACAGGGCCGGATGGTCTTTCCCACGTTGACAGTCGAGGAAAACATCGAAGCCGGCCTGCGCACGCGCAA
>DASXQB010000245.1:0-8909 GCA_036493295.1 Polyangia bacterium
AGGTTCCACGGCCGCATGTGGCGGGGCACGTTCGCTTGACCAGCGGCGCAACCGAGCGGCACGGCCAGCAGCGCTGTCAGCAAAAGACAGCGCGCGCGAACGCGAAGACGATGGCTCATCGGTGGGCAAGTATAGGCGGTCGCGCCGGCGGTCATTCGGACGGCGCGCGTTCGAACCACAGATCGCGCCGCGCGGTCGGGCTGGGCCCGCCGCCGGCCGCGTGGCCGACGAACAGTTTCCCGCCGACGATGGCGATCTCCACCGCGGGCGGGCCGGTGCGGCCGCGGCGTTCAAAGCGCAGGTGCTGGCCGTCGGCGTACAGGCGGGAAAAAGAAAAACGCGCCGCGCCCTCTTCCCAGCGCAACGTCCACGTCGCGCCCGCGTGTTTCAATTCATAAACGGCGGCGACCCGGCGGCTTTGCCCACGCTGGACGTCGAAGACCACGCCGCGCAGATCGCCACCAATGGCGGTCCAGGTCATCTCCTGCAGGCCATCCTGATGGGGCCGCATCCAGCGCCCCACCAGCCACGACGGATCGGCCTGCCCTGCCACCGCTGGTCCGGCGATGCTGGTCCGCCCGTGGCCGGCCATCGCCGCCAGCAGCAACAACGCGAGCCACACGACGCTCGGCCTGAACCTGGGGCCACGACGGGTGGACGGGCGATGCTTGCAGCCAGACAACTTTCTAGTATAAAAGACCGGCGCCCTTTGAAAGCCCGACGCATATCGCACGGGTATAGTGGGCGCCAGGTGGGAAGATGAGCGCAAGTAGAACGTGGAAAGAAACCTTGGGGAAGGCCGTCCCCGAGGATCTCGGCCGGGAAATCGACATCTTCGAGACGCAGATCGAGCTGCGCAAGAAGCTGAAGATCGAAGAGAAGCTGTTCGCCGAGACCCGCCTGCGCCGCGGCGCCTACGGCCAGCGCTATGACAACGGCCAGCGCCACGACGGCGAGAAGACGCAAGCGCTGCTGTTCCCTTCGCGCGAGATCACCAAGGGCCCGGTCACCATGTGGGACGCGCCCGGCATGCAGCGGATCAAGATTCCGATGGGCCGCCTGGGCGCCGATCAGTTGGACGTGCTGGCGGACGTGGCCGAGGAGTATTCCGATCGCATCCTGCACGTCACGACCCGCCAGGATTTTCAGCTGCACTTCGTGCACATCGAAGACACGCCGGACATGCACCGCCGGCTGTCCACCGTCGGCATCACCACGCGCGAGGCGTGCGGCAACACGGTCCGCAACGTCACCGCCTGCCCGTATGCCGGCGTCTGCCGCGAAGAAAAATTCGACGTCACGCCTTACGCCCACGCCATCACCTATTTTTTGCTGGGGCACGACGACACGCAGGACTTTGGCCGCAAGGTGAAGGTGGCGTTCTCGGGCTGCAAAGAGAACGCCTGCGGCCTGACCAACTTTCACGACATGGGAGCCATCGCCCGCACGCGGATGGTCGATGGCCAGCTCCAGCGCGGATTCGAATATTACGTCGGCGGCGGCCTGGGCGCGGTGCCGCAGTCGGCGCTGCTGTTCGATGAATTCCTGCCCGAAGAAGAATTGCTGCCGATCTCGCAGGCGGTCAGCCGCGTCTTCGCCCGCCTGGGCGAGCGCGCCAACCGCGCCCGCGCCCGCCTGAAGTTTTTGGTCAAGAAGCTGGGCATCGACGAATTCAAACGTCTGGTGCTGGAAGAACGCGCCAAGCTGCGCGTCGATCCGCGCTGGACCGCGTTCCTGGCCGATCTGCACGCCACCGACGAGAAACCGCTGCGTCCGCCGGGCAAGCAGCCGCTGGTGAACCTGCCCGAGGGCTTCGCCCGCTGGCGCGAGAGCAACGTGGTGCCGCAACGACAGGACGGCTACGTGATGGCGGTGATCACCTTGCCGCTCGGCGATCTGACGTCAGAGCAGGCGCGCGCGCTGGCCGACGTCGCCCGCCAGTACACCGGCAACACCATGCGCACCACCGTCGATCAGAACTTGCTGCTCCGCTGGGTCAGCGAGGCGGATCTGCCGGCGGTGTACCAGGCGCTGGTGAAGATCGATCTCGCCAAACCGGGCGCCGGTTCCATCGCCGACATCACGGCGTGCCCGGGCACGGACACCTGCAAGCTGGGCATCTCGTCGTCGCGTTCGCTGGCGGCCCAGTTGACGAAAGAGCTGGCGGCGTCGGGATTGGATCGCGATCCCAACGCCAAGCACCTGCATATCAAGACCAGTGGTTGCTTCAATTCCTGCGGCCAGCACCACGTCGCGGACATGGGATTTCTCGGCGTCAGCCGCAACGTGGGCGGGCGGCGTGTGCCGCATTTCCAGCTCGTCGTCGGTGGTGAATGGACCAACAACGGCGGCACCTATGGCCTGGCCATCGGCGCGGTTCCCTCCAAGCGCGTGCCCGAGATAGTCAAGCGCTTGACCACCCGTTACGCCACGGAACGACAAGGCGACGAGACCTTCGCCGCCTTCACCACCCGCATCGGCAAGAAGACCATCCGCGCCATGGTGGAAGAGCTGCAGGCGCTGCCGACCTACGATCAAGATCCCAGCTATTACAGCGACTGGGGCGATCCGCGCGAGTACACCATCTCCGACATGGGCGAAGGCGAGTGCGCCGGCGAGGTGGTGCCGATCGTCGAGGTGGGCCTGGCGGCGGCGGAGCGCGAGATCTTCGAATCGCAGATCTTGCTCGACGAAAGCAAGCTGCAGGGCGCGGCCGACCGCGCCTTCAGCGCCATGCTGCAGGCGGCCCGCGCCCTGACGCGCGAGAAGGCACCCAACCTGGGCAACGACGCGACGGAGATCGTGGCCGAGTTTCGCAAGCACTTTTACGACACGCAGCTGTTCTTCGATCCGTTCGCCGGCGGCAAGTTCGCGCATTATTTCTTCCGCGCTAACGACGACCGCGAAAAGACAGCCACCAAGGACAGTGTCCATCAGTTGATCGAAGAGGCGACCCTGTTCGTCGACGCCGCCCACCAATGCTATACGCGCCTCGGCGCCGCGTTGGGCGGTCCGACGGCCACGGCCACGGCCGCGATCCGCGCTTAATCGCCCGCTACAAAAACGAGAACGGAAAATGGACGCGCACAAGCTGCAACTGAAGATCTTCGTCTCACCCGACTCCGCCCCCGCCATCGAACTCGAGTCGTTCATCCCGGTGTTTCACCGCTGGCTCAAGGACCACCTTCTGCCGGAGCTGACCATCGACGTGGCGAACTATGCCCACGTTCCGAAGGGCCCAGGCGTGGTGCTGATCGGCCACGGCTCGGACTACTTCATGGATGAGGCGGACGGACGGCTGGGACTTCTGCACAACCGCAAGCGGGCGGGCCTACCGCCGGCGGAGCGCCTGTCGGATCTGGCGCGGCGGACGCTGCACGCGGCGACGCTGCTGGAACGCGACCCGGCGTTCAATGGCAAGTTGCGGTTCTCGACCGGCGAGCTGCTGTTCCGGATCAACGATCGCCTGACGGCACCGAACGCGCCGGCCACCTTCGGCGCCGTCAAATCCGAACTGGAGGCGCTGGCGACGCGCCTTTACGCCAGCCCGGTTCAGGTGAAGTCGGTGGGTGGCCCGAAGGATCTCTTCAGCGTGCACATCACCAGCACCGCCGCGCCGCCGCTCGCCACGTTGCTGGAACGCGCGGGCGGACCGCCCGCCGGTGACGCGTCGCTGGTGGTCTGAGCCGGGCGGGCGTCGCAAACCTGGATCCCGTAACGCCGTTCCAGCAACGCCGTATTGATTGGAGCCGCCGTCGTCGCCGCAGGCGATGATTCGGGGTAAAAATAACCTCAGGAGACCATCAAATGACACACCTCGAGTCGTTGAAGAAATACACGGTGATCGTGGCGGACACTGGCGACCTGGACGCCATCGCCAAGCACAAACCGCAGGACGCCACCACCAACCCGTCTCTGCTCCTGAAGGCGTCGCAACAGCCGGCCTACCGCCATCTGGTCGACGAGGCGCTCGCTTACGCGGCGAAACAGCCGGGCGACGAGGCGCACCGCACGGCCGCCTTCATGGACAAGCTGGCGGTGAACTTCGGCTGCGAGGTCCTCAAGCTGGTCGCCGGCCGCGTCTCGACCGAGGTCGACGCCACCTATTCTTTCGACACCGAAGGTTCGATCAAAAAGGCGCGCGAGTTCATCGAGCTTTACCGCCAGGCGGGCGTCGATCGGAACCGCATCTTGATCAAGCTCGGTACGACCTGGGAGGGCATCAAGGCCGCCGAGCAGCTGGAGAAGGAAGGCATCCACTGCAACATGACGCTGCTGTTTTCGTTCGCTCAGGCGGTGGCGTGCGCCGAAGCGAAGGTCACGTTGATCTCGCCGTTTGTCGGGCGCATCTACGATTTCTATCTCAAAGACCGCGGCGTGAAGGACATCCCGCCGGCGGAAGATCCCGGCGTGGCGTCGGTGGTGCGCATCTACAACCACTACAAGAAGTTCGACTATAAGACGCAGGTGATGGGCGCCAGCTTTCGCAAGGCGGAGCAGATCGAACTTCTGTCCGGCTGCGATCTGCTGACCATCAGCCCCGAGTTACTGACCGAGCTTGGCAGCCGCCAGGGCGAAATCGAGCGCCGCTTGTCACCGGAAAGCGCCAAGGCCAGCGACGCCCAGATGGTTCACCTGGATCAGAAGACGTTCCTCTTTCAACAGAACGAGGACGCCATGGCCGTCGACAAGCTGTCCGAAGGCATCCGCAAGTTCAACGCCGACGCCCGCAAGCTGGAAAAGTGGGCCAGCGGGCTGATGGCGAAAGCCGCCTGAGGAGAATCAGCCGGCCCTCACCCTGACCCTCTCCCAAAGGGAGAGGGTATCGGATCGCCTCTCCCTCGGGGAGAGGCCGCCGGCCGAAGGCGTCCGAACGTCGGCCGGCCGTTACCGGCGCCGCTTCTTCCATTCATTGATCAACGCGTTCGTCGAAGCGTCGTGCGACGTCACCGCCCGCTCGTCGTCCAGCTCGGGGATGATCGCGTTGGCCAGCTTCTTTCCCAGCTCGACGCCCCACTGATCGAAGGAATTGACCTGCCAGATGGCGCCCTGGACGAAGATCTTGTGCTCGTACAACGCCACCAGCTTGCCCAGCGTCTTCGGATCCAGGCGCTGATACAGGATCGAATTCGTCGGACGGTTGCCGGTGAACACCTTGTGCGGGGCCAGCGCTTCCAGCGCCGCGCCGGAGATCCCCTGCCCCGCCACCTCGGCGCGCGCCTCCTCGGCGGTGCGGCCTTTCATCAGCGCTTCGGGCTGGGCGAAAAAGTTGGCCAGCAGCAGCTTGTGGTGCTCGCCGATCGGGTTGTGGGTCTCGACGGCGGCCAAAAAATCGCAGGGGATCAAACGCGTGCCCTGATGGATCAGTTGATAGAACGCGTGCTGCCCGTTGGTTCCCGGCTCGCCCCAGATCACCGGTCCGGTCTGATAGGCGGTGATGGGCTGGCTGTCCAGCGTGACGCCCTTGCCGTTCGATTCCATGTCGCCCTGCTGCAGGTACGCGGCGAAGCGGTGCATGTACTGGTCGTACGGCAGCACGGCGTGCGAGGCGGCGCCGAAGAAATTGGCGTACCACACGCCCAAAAGGGCCATCGTGACCGGCAGGTTCTGCGCAAGCGGCGCGGTCCGAAAATGTTCGTCGACCTCGAACGCGCCTTCCAGCAGGTGTTCGAAGTTTTGAAAGCCGATCGACAGCGCGATCGACAGCCCGATCGACGACCACAACGAATAGCGGCCGCCCACCCAGTCCCAGAACACGAACATGTTCTCGGGCGCGATCCCGAACTTGGTCACTTCTTTGGTGTTGGTGGACAGCGCGACAAAGTGCTTGGCCACGTGCGCGTCGGCCTTCGCTGTCTCCAGAAACCAGCGCCGCGCGGTCATGGCGTTGGCCATGGTCTCTTGCGTGGTGAACGTCTTCGACGCGATCAGGAACAGCGTCGTCTCTGGCGACAGCCGCTTGAGCGTCTCGGCGATGTGCGTGCCGTCGACGTTCGACACGAAGTGCATGGTCAGCTCGGGATGGCCGTACGGCCGCAGCGCTTCAGTGACCATCAGCGGGCCCAGGTCCGAACCGCCGATGCCGATGTTGACCACGTCGCGTATCCGCTTGCCGCTGTATCCGGTCCAGGCGCCGCTGCGGACGGCGTCGCTGAATGACCGCATGTGCGAAAGCGCGGCGTTCACCTCGGGCATGACATCCGTGCCGTCGACCAGGATCGGTCGGTTGGCCCGGTTGCGCAGGGCCACGTGCAGGACCGGGCGGTTCTCGGTGACGTTGATGCGCGCGCCGGCGAACATGCGGTCGCGCTTGCCCTCGACGTCGCACGCGCGCGCCAGCTCGCGCAGCAGCGTCATGGTCTGGTCGGTGACGCGGTTCTTCGAATAGTCCAGCAGCAGATCGCCCAGGCGCAGCGACAGCCGATCGAAACGGTCGGGCTCGTGCGCAAACAGCTCGCGCATGTGCACGCTGACGACCTGTTTTTGGTGTTGCTCCAATGCCCCCCACGCTTGTTCCCGCGTCATGCCGGTCATATCAGCGCACATCGGGACGCGTCGCAACCGTTGGAATCGAAAGGCGGCTGACCTCGGCCTACATGGCGGCCAGACTGCGGACGATCTAGTTGCCGCAGTGCTGCCTCCAGTCGGGCGAATTTGCCGCCGAGACTGATAGACGATGACCACCTCCCAGCGCCCCGCGGTCACCGTTCATCACCATCCAGAGCATGGCCTGACCCACGTTATTCCCACCAACGGCGGCCACGATTACTGGGTCCGCCACGCCGACGGCGCGTTCGGCATCCTGACCGCGGAAGGCGCCATCAGCTGGGGCTACCTGGTCGGCCAAGGCGAACTGGAGATCATTGAATCGCTGGCCGACGATCCGGTCGTGCTGGACGCGATCGATCGCGAGTACGAAGCGGAAGGCCTGTCCGAGTTCGAGCTCTTGGAAATTTTCTCGGACGAGCGCAGGGCGTCGTAAGAACGGGCTCCGTTTCAACGGAGGTGCAAACGGGGGTTTCAACACCCCGGTTCTAGTTTGGGACGTGAAAGGAGCGTCCCAATGACCAATTCCAACCAATCGACGCCGAACCGGATCCTGACCACGCTGTCCCTGACCGCTCTGATTTTCACCGCCAGCACCGGCGCCCTGCCCCGTGCGGCGCACGCACAAGACCCGTCCGGCGAGGCGCAAGCCACCTACGCGGACATCAAGAAGACGCTGGGCCTGGTGCCGTCGTTCTTTCGGGCCTTCCCCGAAGAAGCGATCGCCCCGGCCTGGGACGAATTCAAGGGCGTGCAGCTGAACCCGCAATCGGCCATCCCGCCCAAGTACAAAGAGCTGATCGGCCTGGCGGTGTCGGCGCAGATCCCCTGCCGTTACTGCGTCTACTTCCACACCAAGGCGGCCGGCCTGGGCGGCGCCACTGAACGCGAGACGAAGGAAGCGGTGGTGATGGCGGCCATCGTCCGGCAGTGGAGCACGGTGCTCAACGGCATGCAGACCGACGAGACCAAGTTCCGCGCCGAGCTGGCCAATGTCCTCGCCTACGTGAAAAAGCCGCACGGCGCTCCGCCGGCCATCACCGTCAGCGACGCGGGCAGCGCCTACCGCGACATCGAAGCGACCCTGGGCAGCGTCCCCGGCTTCATGAAGCAGTTCCCCGAGGCCGGGATCGCCGGCGCCTGGCGCGAGTTCAAGACCATCCAGTTGAACCCGCAGTCCGCTGTGCCCGGCAAATACAAGGAGCTGATCGGTCTGGCTGTTGCCTCGCAGATCCCCTGCCGCTATTGCATCGTCTTCCACACCGAGACGGCGAAGCTGAATGGCGCCACCGACGCCGAGATTCGCGAAGCGGTCGCCATGGCCTCGCTGACCCGGCACTGGAGCACGTTCTTGAATGGCACCATGGCCGACGAAGCCACCTTCAAGCGCGAAACCGACCAGGTGATCGCCAACGTTCGCAAAAAACTATCCGTGGCCGCGCGATAATCAGCAGCAAAATCCAAAGGAAATCGTAAAAATGGGCGGCGGGCTTCGGCCTGGTCGCCCTTTTTTGCGTTGGGTCGCTTTCGTTTGCGAAACGCATTCTCCTTTTGACGAAAGGCGGTTCACTGAGGATGCTAGGCGCGAAATGGACCCTCTCGCGGCCGCCGCCGGCCTGGACGCCCTGCCCCCCGGCACCACGCTGGGACGATATGAAATCCGTCGCCTGATCGGGCGCGGCGGCATGGGCAGCGTGTACGAGGCGCTGCACCGCGATCTGAAAAAGCGCGTGGCGATCAAGACTCTGCTGCCCACGCTGGCCGCCAACCCGGACGCCAAGACGCGCTTCCTCCGCGAAGGCGAGGCGGCCTCGCGCATCCGGCACCCGCACGTCGTCGACGTCACCGACGTCAGCTCGGACGGCCCGGTCATCTATCTGGTGATGGAGTACCTGGAAGGCGAAGACCTGGGCAAGTTGATCAGCCGCCGCGGCCCTCTGGGCGTCAGCGAGACCGCGGACATCATGCTGCCGGTCGCCGCCGCCATCGTCACCGCGCACGAGCAGGGCGTGATTCACCGCGACCTCAAACCGGAGAACATCTTTCTGGCCCAGGGATCAATGGGCGGCATCGTGCCCAAGGTGCTGGATTTCGGCATCTCCAAGGTTTCGTCGTCGGGCGATCTGCGCACCATGGCCCTGACCGGCACCGGCGCCACGTTCGGAACCACGTTTTATCTGCCACCCGAACAGCTGCGCGGAGCCAAGCAAGCTGACGCCCGCAGCGATCAATATGCACTGGGCACGATCCTGTACGAATGCCTGACCGGCCAGCGCGCGTTCGAGGGCGAGAACCTGTACGCCGTCCTGAAAGACATCGCGGAGAGCCGCTATCGTCCGGCCGCTACCTTGCGTCCGGACCTC
>DASXQB010000246.1:0-13178 GCA_036493295.1 Polyangia bacterium
CGTCGAACCCTTGCAGCAGGCCGTTCCCACCGGCGCCGACGGCCCAGACGATCGGATCAGCATGACCGTCGGTGGTGGTGACGATTGGCGAGCCGAATCCGTTGAGACTCGTGCACCACGATCCCATGATTGCCGGCGGCGCGCCGGGCACGATCTTCACGGTGGTCAGGCTGCCACTGCCGGACGTGCACATCGTACCGTTGCCTTTGAAAGCAGCATAGGTCGCTGTCGCCGTCGTGTAGATAACGGCAGCGGTGATGATCTCGTTCGAGGCGGCGTGGACCTGCGCCACGGCGTCGTTGACGCCGCCCAGGTTGGTCGCGTCTTCGAGATAGACATTCCCGTCTTTGCCAAACGCCACGGCCAGATGACTGGGGGTCGACCCCGGAAGATCGACGATCACCGGCGCGGTACCACCGAGATCGACATCGCCGTTGTCGAGGTCGTGCCAGTTCTTCGGCGCCCAGTAAGACGGCGCCATCGGCAACGCGGCGGTGGCCGGAAAGCTGACGAGGGCCTCGCCGCCGCCCCAGGTGGTGGTGCCGGTCGTGTTGCCGGTGGTGATGAAGACCCGCGCGCCGTCCGAGGCCACGCCCGACGGTCCCCACGATCCGCCCGCGCGCGCGGTGGTCGCCCAGGCCTGCACCTGCGTCGGCTGAGCGATCGGAATCGCGACCAACCAACCATGGTAATTGCCACAGTCGCCGTAAAGGCCGCCGAAAGGCAGATACAAAATCCCATTTACGATCGCCAAGGCACCTCTTTGACTTTGCGGGGCGGCTTCAAAAGTGGTGGCGCCGCTCTTGGCATTGGCGGCAATGTCCACCGGCCAGCCACTTTTCATGGAACCGTCGTCGATGGACAGGGCGAAGACCTTGTGTTGCTTGGTGGTGCCGTCATCGGGCGTGACCATCGCGTCGACGAACAAGGTGCGCGACGCAAAGTCGATCACCGGTGTTCCGGTGACGCCGTAGAGATCGATATTTCCGCACGGCATCTTGGCCAGGGGAACCGGTGTTCCGAGCGGCGTCATCCACACCTGGGCGCCACTGCCGGCGTCGAAGGCGTAGATAACGTCCGACTCGGTGGCCACGATGACCAGGTCCTTGCCGCCCAGGCCATCGACGAACAGCGGCTGTGCGTAGACCGCGCCGGTGAAGGTGGCGTTGAACGAGGGGTCCAACTTCAATCCCGCGGCCGCCGCATGGGTGAGAGCCGGCTGAACGTAGACGCCGTCGCGGCTCGGGTTCTTGTGGTGCATCAGCACGGAGTCGCCGGCCATCACCGGCGGACCGACGGCAACGTCAACCCCAGCCATCGGCGTGTCGACCGTCGCCGGTGCATCGCCCGACGCGCCGCCGGCCGCGCCGCTGTCATTATCCGTCGACCGCTTCGGCGAGGTGCCCGACTTGCACCCGCTGCCAACGACGGCGATTACGACCACCAGACAACCGACGCTGACGCTGCAAAGAAATCGCATCGTGCAATCGTAGACCGATTGCGCGGCGGCTGAAAGCGAAGCCTTGACGATGACGGCGCCGGGGCGTATCTCGCTTTCTGGCCGCCATGACCGAGAGCGACGCCACCGTCGAGAACGTGTACAGCCAGCAGGCGTCGCGCATCCTGGCCGTGCTGGTGCGTCTGTTCGGCACCCGCAACCTGGCGCTGGCGGAGGACGTGCTGCAGGATGCCTTTCGCAAGGCGCTGGTCGCCTGGCAAACGGACGGCGTGCCGGCCAACCCGGCCGGCTGGATCATGTCGGCGGCGAAGAATCAGGCCATCGACGCCATCCGGGCCCAGCGCACGCAACGGCGTTTTTCAGAGGATCTCGCCGACCAGCTGGAGAGCGGGTGGACGCTGTCATACACCGTCGAGCAGGAGTTCGATGAGACGCGTATCAAGGATCACCAGCTCCGCATGATCTTCATGTGCACCGGCGCCGAGCTGCCGCCCGAGAACCGCATCCCCCTGATTTTACGATCGCTGTGCGGGTTCAGCATTCCGGCCATCTGCCGCGCGCTATTTTTGCCAGAGGCAACGGTCAAAAAACGCCTGCTGCGCACGCGCGAGCGGCTGGAGGGACATAAGTTCGAGTTCCCGTCGGTGGATCGCTTGCCCCACGTGATGGACACCGTGCACACGGTGATTTACCTGCTTTTCAACGAAGGCTTTCACAGCTCCGAGGCAACGGACGATGCGGCGCCCATGAAACTCGAGCTTTGCCACGAAGCCGTCCACCTGGCTCAACTGCTGTGCGACGAGCCGCGCGTCGCCAACCGCGACACGCTGGGCTTGCTGGCGCTGATGCAGCTGCACCTGGCGCGGTCGAGCGCGCGCGTCGACGACGACGGCCGCAACGTGCCCCGCAACGTAACGATCGACCGGCAAGATCGCTCGCGCTGGGACGCGGTGACCATCGCGATGGCCGGGCGTCTGATCACGTTGGCGGCAACGACACCGCCGGGAGCGTCGGACCGCTTTCTCATCGAAGCGCGCATCGCTCAGCAACATTGCATGGCACCGACGTTTACCGCCACCGACTGGCGCGCGATCGTGGCGCTGTATAACGAGCTGGTTGCCGTCACCGGCTCGCCGATCGTCGAACTCCATCGCGCCGTGGCCATCGGCTATGCGGGCGATCCACGGGACGCCATCGCGCGCGTCGAGCAGCTGCGCAGCGACGGGCTGCTGCGCGCCTCGCACGTTCCACTGGCGGTGCTGGCCCATCTTTCGGCGATGCTGGGCGACGCCCCGTCGGCACGACGCTACGCCGAGGAGTCGCAGCGCCTGGGGGGCACGCCGCACGAACACCGATCGATGCTGGAACAGGTTGAACGCCTGTTGGAACATCGATCGGTGCGCTAGCTGCGACGGACGGTTCACATCGCCGTTCACATGGCGACGACGGCGCGGATCTCGACCACCGCGCCGTCAATGCGAAACAGCGGACAGTCGCGGGCGGTCGTCGCTGCGTGATCGTAGCTCTCGGCCTTGATGATCGAGTAGCCGGACACCAGCTCTTTGACCTCGGAGGCGGCGATGTCGGTGACGACGCCGTCCTTCTTCACGCGCTTGCCGGTGAACTCCAACGGCGAGCCGCCCGTGACCAGCTGGCCCTTCTCGCCCAGCTGCCCGAGCCAGGTTCCCCAGCTCGCCATCACCGCCTGGCGCTCTGCGGGGGTTGCGGTCGCCATCCACTTCGGATCCCCACCCTTGTAAATCAGCATGAACTCTTTCATCTGCGTCTCCTTCGATGTGCCGTCCCGAAATGGGACAGCTGGTTTATTCGACCTTCGACCTCATGACGATCGGGCTCGTTCGAAAGAGACACCCACGCCAGAAAAAGCGTCCGCGAAGGCCGGGCGTGAAGGCGGTCCCGTGAATGAAGGTGAGGTTTGGATCGTCACACGAGCAGGAGAAGTGCCATGAAGTTCGTTTCCGCCCTCGTCGCCACCCTGCTTCTCGGCTCCGGCTTCGCACATGCCCAGGAGGCCGGCGAACTTGACCCTGACCAGGCCGCTCAACCTTCAACGCCCGCGCCGAGAGATACGCCCCCGCCTCCTCCAGCGCAGCTCCCGCCGCCTCCACAACAGCAAATCCCGCCGCAACAAGCTCAGCAGTACGCCCAGCCGACGCCGGACTACCAGTCGGTGCCCGAGCCTGCGACTCAAGCGGCACCCGCCCAAGGCCAGTGGATCTACACCCAGCAGTACGGCTGGGTCTGGACGCCGTACGGCTCGCAGTACACGTACACGCCAACGCAGGCGGGGATCTACCCATCAGAGTACGTCTACAATCCGAGCGATGGGTGGACCTGGGTCGCGGCGCCGTGGATCTTCGGCTTGGGCGTAAACCCATACTTCGGCGTGATCGGACCGTGGCACTACCCGTGGTACAGCCACGTCGCGGTCGGCCGTTTGCGCGGCTACGGCCCCGGGTATGGCTACGGTCGGCCCGCGTATGGTGGCTATCGGCCGGGGTACGTCTCTCCGCGGGGGTACGGTCGGTCAGTTCACGCTTACGGCCAGGCGCCTTACTTCGGTAGCCATCCGACCTTCCAAGGCCGGCCCAGCGGCTTCAGCACCGCGCAGGTTGGCTCCGGCGGGGTCCATGTCAGTGGCGTTGCTGGTGGCCACTTCGGCGGTGGGCATGCCGGTGGATTCAGTGGCGCCCATTTCGGAGGTGGATTCCACGGTGGTGGCGGGTTCCACGGCGGTGGGCACGGTCGCCGATAGAGCTCGTGAGCGCGGGCCCCACGACGAGCACTTGGTTTCACCCACCGCCTCGTATATTCGAGGGCGCGCTCCGTGCAGAGTCGCAGCTATTGACTATTATTCAATATCTCGCAGCCTGTCACCATCGAGAGCGTGCAGCCCGGCGAAGGCCTCTCGCCCGCGCGCGCCGCCCAGTGCCGCGCGCCCTGAGTAGCCCGCGTCGTTACGGCGTTGGAAGGCCGAGCAGGAACGGCACGATGGCGTTCGCGTAGTTGACACCCTCGTAGTTCGTTTGGGTGTGCGAGCCATTGGGCAATTCGCACCAGACGACCGGATAAGCTGCCGGGCAGCCGGTGTACTTCACGCAATGGGGATACTTGGGATCGTAAGGGGCGGTGGTTTTTCCGACGCAGCCGTTGCGGGTCAGGAGCTCGTCTCGTGCCGGCGCGGAGCCGAACGTGTCTTCGATGGTGAAGATCTGGGGGAGCGGTCCCACCGGGTTGGCCTGGTCGGGGTCCGAGACGACCATGAAGGCGGCGCTGGGGCCGTTGCAGGCCCAGCGATTTATCCGCAGGCCGCCCGCCGCCGAGAAGGTGCCACGCACCGTATCGGCGGACGCGCATCCGGCCAGCAGCGCCTCCCACGCACCGCTGCTGCTGCCGCCGACGAACTCCATCCCCATGTCGACGCAGGTGTTCGCTTCGACCCAGTTCTGAACGTTCAAAAAGTAGGGGATCTCCGGTCCGTTCTTGCAGTCGGCGACGTTGGCGATGTTGCGGGTACAGCGGATGCCGCCGTCCGCGAAGCAGTTGTCCTGGCTGACCTGCTGCAAGCCCACCCGGATCGCGCTTGCCTCGCCGGGCACCTCGAACCCCGAGCCCGTGATCGGCGGCGCCGCCCCGCACCCGGCGCCGCCGTAGAAGACGGGGTAGGCGTGGGTCGGGTCGTAGTTGGCCGGCAGCTGGATGCTGAAGTCGCGCGCGACGAAGGTCTCACCGTTTCCGGACATCTGCGCGTCGCGGCCGCCCGGGACGAAGAGCGGGGCGATGCAGTCCTTCGGGCAGTTCGGGACCGTGCAGGCCGCACAAGGCGGGATGGCGATCCGGTGGTTCGTGAATCCGTTTGAGTTGGCGCCCATCGGCGTCTTGCTGCAGCCGGCGCTCTTCATCCCGGTGCGCCCTTTGACGGGCAGGCCGCCGGCATCGCCGCCGCCATCGGTTCCGACGACGTCCGGAGCAGCGTCAACGCCGCCCGCGCCCCCGGCCCCGCCACTGCCCACCGTGCCGCCGGGTGTGTCGGCGACCGGCGCGTCTATTTGACCGCCGCCGGTGCCCCCGCCGGGCGAGCCGCCCGTCCCCGGGACGCCCGCATCGCCTGCGGAGCCTCCGGTCCCGCCCGATGGGCCCGCTCCCCCACCGCCGCCCGAGCACGACAGGACAGCCAATGGAACCAGAATGCCGAACCTGCGAAGAATTGACGCCACGGAGATCGAGACGCCGGCCGGCCGATCAGCAGGCACCTCTGCCGTCCTTCTGCTTGGACCACGGTCAGATGGCCAGAGGGCGCTGTTCCGCCGGGGCCGCCCCTTCGTCCGGCGCGTTCTCCAGCGCTTCGCGCTTGGCCCTCTCTTTTCGGTGGTCCTTGGCGATGAGGACGTAGACCGACGGCACGACGAACAAGGTGAAGAGGGTGCCGATGCTCATGCCGCCGACCAGCACGATGCCGATCGAGTTGCGGGCGACGGCGCCGGGACCAGAGACCAGGGTCAAGGGAAAGTGGCCAGCGACGGTCGCCACGGTGGTCATCAGGATCGGGCGCAGGCGGATGCTCGCCGCCTCGCGGACGGCGTCGACCTTGTCCATTCCTTCGAGCTGCTTTTCGTTGGCGAACTGGACGATGAGGATGCCATTTTTCGCGATCAGGCCGGCCAGTGTCACCAGGCCGACCTGCGAGTAGATGTTGAGGGTGGTGGTCCATCCCTCGGTGAGGCCGAAAGTCAGCCCGGGCGGGCCTTCGAACTTCAGGAAGGTGAAGATCAGCGCGCCGAACATGGCCAGCGGCACGGAGCCGGCCAGGATGACGAACGGATCGCGGAATGAATTGAACTGGGCGGCCAGCACCAGGAAGATCACCAGCAGCGCCAGCCCAAGCGCCGGCAGGAACCGCCCCGATTCCTGGTGCAGCTGTCGTGACTCGCCGGTGTAGTCGATCCGCGAGCCGGGCGGCAGGATCTTCGCCGCGGTCGTCTCCATCACCTGCAGCGCCCCTTGCAGCGAGCGTGTCGGCAGGCCGGAGATCTTGATCGCGTTCATCTGCTGAAACCGGTTCAGCGTGCGCGGCTCTAGCCCGATGCGAATGTCCGCGATCGATGACAGCGGAATCAGCTGACCACCGGGCCCTGACACGTGGATGTCGCCCAGCTGCGCCGGCGTCAGCCGCCCGGCGCGCGCGATCTGCGGAATCACCTTGTAGCTGCGCCCGTCGATGTTGAAGCGGTTGACGAAGTTGCCGCTCAGCATCGACGACAAGTCAGACCCGAGCTGCTCCATGGTGACGCCCATCGACGCGGCCTTGCTGCGATCAATGACCAGCTCGGCGTTGGCCTGGTCGATGCGCACGTCGACGATGGGCGGGAACGCGAACTGATGGCTGGCCATGGCCGCCACCACCAGCTGATCGGCGTATTGCACCAACTGGGCGTGCTCGGCGGTCGACGACAGCACCACTTCGACGGGGAACAGCCCGGGGTTGGGCAGCGCCGGCGGCAGGAACACGGGCGCGCGGATACCGGTGATCCCGGCCAGCTTCATGTTCAGCTCGGGCGCGATCTGAAAGACGGTGCGCTTGCGCTCGGCCCACGGCTTCAGCGCCATGCCGCCGAAGCCGCCGGTGGGGAAGGTGATCTGAAAGTAGAGCTGGAACTCGGGCGTGCTGGTGAAGGCCTTACCGACCTGCGACGAGTAAGTCGTCACCTGTTCGAGCGAGGCGTTGGCGGGAACGTCGATGGCGCCGAACACAAAGCTTTGATCTTCGTGCGGCGCCAGCTCGCCGGGCGAGAACATGTAAAGCGGCACCAGCAGAATCGCCAGCACGATCCACACCGCGTACACCGCTGGGCGGAAGCGCAGGGTCGCCGCCAGCATCTTGGTGTAACGGGTCCGCGTGGCGTCGAACGCCGCTTCGACCTTGCGGGCGAACCAGCGATGCTCGCGCTCCCCGCGCAGCAGGCGCGACGACATCACCGGCGACAGCGTCAGCGCCACGACACCCGAGATGAACACCGCCCCTGCCAGCGTGAAGGCGAACTCGCGAAACAGCGCGCCGGTCAGCCCGCCCTGGATGCCGACCGGCACGTAGACGGCGGCCAGCGTGATGGTCATGGCGATGATCGGCCCCACCAGCTCGCGGGCACCGACCAGCGCCGCGTGGTACGGCGTGCGGCCTTCGCGGATGTGGCGTTCGACGTTCTCGACCACGACGATGGCGTCGTCGACCACCAGGCCCACCGACAGCACGATGGCCAGCAACGTCAGTAGATTTAACGTGAAGCCGAAGGCCTGCATCAGGAACACGGCGCCGATCAGCGACACCGGGATGGCGACCACCGGCACCAGCGCCGAGCGGAACGATCCGAGAAACAGAAAGATCACCACCATCACGATGAAGACGGTCTCGATGAGCGTGTGGAGGACCTCGCGCATGGCGTCCCTGATGTACGCGGTCGAATCGTACGCGACGTTGGCCTGCATGCCGCTTGGCAGCTCGGCGCGGATGCTCTCGATCTCCTTGTTGACGTTGCCGATGACGTCCAGGGCGCTGGCGCTGGGCAAAACCCACACCCCCATGAACACCGCCTTCTGACCCGAAAACCGCACGTCCTGGTCGTACTCGTCAGCGCCCAGCTCGACGTCGGCGACGTCCTGCAGGCGGACCAGCGCGCCGTTCTGTTCGCGAATGACCAGCTGTTTGAAGCCGTCCAGGGTGCGCAGATCGGTCGACGCCGCCACGTTCAATTGCACCAGCGCGCCCTTGGTCGTGCCTGCGGCAGTCAGGTAATTGTTGGCGGCCAGCGCGCGCCGCAGCTGCGACGGCGTGACGTTCAGCGCGGCCATGCGATCCGGCTTCAGCCAGGCGCGCAGGGCGAACGTGCGCGCGCCCAGGATCTCGGCCCGCTGCACGCCGCTGATCGCCGACAGCCGGGGCTGCACCACCCGAATCAAATAGTCGGTGACCTGGTTGTCCTGCAGCACGTCCGACGTGAAGCTGAGATACATCCCGGCGACCTGCGCATCGGACGGCTCGACCTGGATGGCCGGCACCTGCGCCTCGGGTGGCAGGTCGGCGCGCACCTGGTTCACGCGCGAGCTGATGTCCGCCAGCGCGTCGGCCGCGTTGAAGTTCAGCTTCAACCGAACGTTGATCGTCGACAGGCCCAGCACGCTCTGCGATTCGATGTAGTCGATGCCGTCGGCGGCGGCGATCGCCCGTTCCAGCGGCGTGGTGATGAAGCCGCGCACCAGATCGGCGCTGGCACCGACGTACACGGTTCTGACCGTCACGGTGGCGCTTTCCAGCTTGGGATATTGGCGCACGTTCAAGGTGCGCACCGCCTGCAGGCCGGCGACGATGATCAGTACGCTGACCACGATCGCCAGCACGGGCCGCTTCAGGAAGACGTCAGTGAACTTCATGGCGTCAGCGGTTTGGTGGATTCGGCGCCAGCTGAGCCTGGGCCTGCACGCTGTTGTCGACCACCACGCGCGAGCTGTTGCGCAGCTTGAAGGCGCCCGCGCTGACCACCTGCTGGCCGGCGGTCACGCCTTTGGTGATCGCGATGAAGTCTCCGTGCGCCGCGCCGGTGCGCACGAACTGCTGGCGCGCGATCTTCACGGGTTTGCCGTCCGGCGTCTTGTCACTGCCTGGCGTTCCCGATTTCTTGTCTTCGACGACGAACACCGAATCGCCATAAGACGCGTGCACGATCGCCGTCGCCGGCACGGCCACCACGGACTGCTCGGTCGGCTGGATGACCTCGACGTTCACGAACATGCCGGGGCGTGGCTTGTTCGCCGGCTCGGGGATGGCCGCGCGGATCCTCACGTTGCGCGTGGTCGGATCGATCGTCGGCTCGATGGCGCTGATGGTTCCCTGCAGCGGCTCTTTCGTTCCTTCCATGGTCACGCGCACGGGCAGTCCCGTCTTCACGCTGGCCAGTTGTTCCTGCGGCAGCGAGAAGTCCACGAACGTCCCGCCCGTGGAATCCAGGGTGGTCACCATCGTCCCCGGGTTCAGGTACTGGCCGACGTTGACGGCACGGATGCCCAGCCGTCCGCGAAAGGGCGCGCGGACCACCTTGCGCTCGACCTGCGCGCGCAGCGCGGCCGCGTCGGTAGTCGCCGATTTCAGCTGGGACTCGGCGTCGTCAAGCTGTGAAGCGCTGATCGCGCTGCCGGCCGCCAGACTTTTCGAGCGCTGAGCGTTCCGCTGAGAAAGATCGCGGCGCGCCTCCGCCGACGCCAGCTGCGCGCGCTCGACCCCGGAGTCCAGCTCGACCAGCACTTGGCCCTCGCGCGCCATCTGCCCCGACTCGAAAAGGATCTTGCTGACGGTCCCCGGGATCTCGTTGCTGACGGTGACACTGTGCAGGCCCGAGATGCTGCCCACCGCCGAGACCGTCGTTTCCCAGGTCTCCGCCCGCGCCACCGCCGACCCGACCGCTTCGGGCGGGGGACCAGACGCTTGCATCTGCTTGCCCATCGCCATCAGCCGACCGATCTGGGCACCCTTGATCGCCGTCAGCACACCGACGACGACCAGCAAGCCGACCGCCACCAGCAGGTACGTTTTCAGTCGTCCACGCTTTTCCACGCGGCAAATCTAAAGCAGGCCTGGGTTAGCCGCCACCGTCGGTTTGCAGCCTGAGGGAAACCCTGAAAACGCACCATGGCGAGCGATCGCCGAATCGTTGATCCCTCATCAATCGTGACTACGATTAATCGCTGGAGGTGGAGCATGAATGGGTGGGTGAGCCGCTTCGGGGCGGCAATGATGATTGTTTTGGGAACTGCTGGCGTTGCGTCGGCGGATTTTGCAGCGCCACGGTATGTTCCAGAGCGTAGTTCGATGGCTGTGCGCGCAGCGAATCTGGTCACCGCGGCCGCCAAGGCCGAGATGATTGGTAATGCCAGCGAAGGGTTGCGCTTGGCGGACGCTGCCATCAAGGCCGATCCTGACGACGGCTGGGGATATTACGACCGCGGCGAGGCCCTTCAGGCTCTCGGCCAGACCGACGGAGCCATCTCCGCATATCGCGAAGCGGAGAAGCATTTTCCCAATGAGGTCTGGAGCAAGTCGATTCCTCTTTATGGTGAAGCAAATGCGTTGGCCGTAGCTGGTCGTTGCGACGAAGCGCGGGTTGCGTTCGAGCGCTACGCCTCATTCGTCGAAAGTGCAGATCCACGGTCGGCTGAATTGGGGAGACGATACGCCAAGGACTGCAGGGCACGATCGTAGTCCTCCAGAGGCGCCCGGCGGAAGCCGTCAGCGACGAGCCGTACCGCGGCGCTGGGTATTGACATCTCGCTGGCAGCGACGCGATCGTGGCGGGCGATGGCTCAAGCCGTGGATTTCAACACTGTGTCGACCGCCGGCCTGGAGTCGTCGTCCGTGGCGATCGCCTTGGCCGGTCTGAGGACCACGTCTTCACGGTCGAGCCGGCCAGCCGGGCGCAGGAGACGGTCGACTGGGTCCACCGCATCCTCAGGGAAGAGCGAGAGATCGTCATCGAATCCCGCCCCCTCGAAGCGACGCGCTTTCAGGTCGAGAACATCCGGATCGCCTACGTGTTCTACGAGAGCGGTCTCTCGATCAATGTGATGTACACGGTCGACGATCCGAAAAAGCGGGCGGTTGGGTTCAAGCTTTCCGACGGAATGGAAGTGCCCACCGAGCTCGCGACGCGATTCAAGTTCGCCAAGCAGAAGTCGAAGCTGGCCGGCACGATCCGTGGATCGTTCTTCGTGATCAAAGGCGAATATTGACTGCGCACTCGACGCTGGCGGCTCCGCGCTCAGCGTGAACGCCATCGGACGCCGCGCGCACGCACACAAAGTCCGAACGCCAGCCAGGTCCATGGCATGGACTCTGTCTGGGCGCCGGCGCTGTAGCTGCACCCGGCGGTGGTCGATCCGGTGTTGGCTTGTCCGGGCCCGCCACCGGGCCCACCGGCGCCTCCGCTGCCCGCGCCTCCGCTGCCCGCGCTGCCTCCGCTGCCTGCGCGCCCTTGGCCGCCGCCATCAGCCCGTGAGCCTGCATCGTCGCCGATTCCTGTCGAGGCGTCGGGCCCCGCGCCGGCGTCGGCGCCCGTTGCCATGCCGTTCGCACGGATCTCGATCGAGCTGAGCGCGTCGTTCATGTCGATGCGCACGAAGCAGTTCAGCGTGTCGTGCATCGTCACCATGCGTCCGCTGAGGTTGTCGTCCTCGTAGAGGATGGCCTCGTAGCCCGGCGCGAGGACCAGCGAGGAGGTGTCGTTGTCGCGCACGCCGAGCGCAGCGAGATCTTTCGTGGCGTAATTGCCCGCCGTCAGGTTCGCGCTCCAGCCAGGGCCGCCAATGTTGTAGTTGCAGTTCTGAAAGAGCGTGGCGACAAAGCCCGCGGGCAGAGCGGGAGGCCCGGCCGGCGGAACGCTCGACTGACAGGCGTTGGTGCCGCTGCCACCGCCAGGGAAGCTTACCTTCACATGGGCGTTGTTTTCTGTGCTGGAGACGAACTGGATGGTCACCTTGTCGTTCGGTTTGAACACGTCGCCGACCAGCATGCGCGGATCGCCCGAAGCCTGGTCCGCGTCGCTGCCATCCTTGGGCAGACCTTTCAGGCCGTTCGAAGCATCGATCAGAATGGTGCGGCCTTCGCCTTGCGTGACGCGGAAATCGCGCGACACGGTCACGTGCAGGCCCGGCCCGCGCTCGCGTGGTGTTCCGTCGTCCTTCAGGGCGTTGAACTTGGCGAGCGCGGGATTGCGATACTCCACATAGAAGTAAAGCGGCTGCCCGCCGCTGCTGTCGCCCGTGTCGATCTGCAGACCTTGCGTTGCATTGTCGACCCCCATCTGAATCGGCGCGAGATCGAACTCGCCGTCGGCGCTGACGCGGTTGATATTGCAGCCGTTGAGCCACCCCATGGTGGCTTTCTGCATGGCATTGAAGTGACCGAGCCCGCCGCCCATCGTGTTATAGCGATTGCCGTACTCGATAATATCGCAGCCTTGCAGACCGGGCCGATACGCCACGCCATTGCACGGGGCGGTCGATGAGTGGTTGAACCCGATGCCGTGGCCCATCTCGTGCGCAAACGCGTTGTCCCCCAGGCAGGTGTACAGACTGACGCCGCCGTTGGCGATGATTCCCTCCGCCGGCGTCGTGCCGACGTTGGCCACGCCACACGGACAGCCGTTCTTGTCGGAGAACTGATCGGCGGGGACGTTCGGAATTGTCACGCCCACGTGCTCGTAGCTGTCGATGTCGACGGCTTGCGCGCGGGCCGTGCTCTTCGCGAGATCCGTCAGCGTGCCGAGGTCGCAGGTGCTTGGCAGATCGACCAGGTAAGGTCCGAACACGTCGGTGTTCATCGTCCAGGCGCCGTATGAAACCTCGAGGTAGTAGTCGTGAACGCGCGCCAGATCGACGCGTGCTTGCGCCACCGTGTATTGCTGAGGATCTTTGCCGTTGAAGTTGAGCAGCACCACCGCGGCTCTGACGGTGTACTTGGGTGGATTGACCAACGCCTGCTGGATCTGACCCAGGGCAGTCCCCGTCGCGGGCGCGACGCCCTCGACCGCAAACCGCGTCGCACCGAGGCGCAAGCCATCGCGGCTGGACAGTGGCTCGGCGGTGGAAACATAGCGGCCGGAAAGCGAGACGTGGGCTCCCGGATGCAGCCCGGGCCGCGAAGTTGGCTCCAGAC
>DASXQB010000247.1:0-8226 GCA_036493295.1 Polyangia bacterium
ACCGACGACCAAGACTTCGGTGCGTCCAGTGTCATGCTCCTGAACGTACCCGGTACGCCCTCCGTCACCTACGCAGTCAGCGCGTCGAAGGACGCGCACCTGTACGTCGTCAACAGCGCGACGCTGGGCACGGATGGCGGCGGCGGCGAGGCTGTCGATCAGACGCTTTCGACATCGAACCATTCGGCGCGAGTTTCCCCAGTGGCCTACACGACCGCCAGCGGAATCCACTTCGCCCTCACCGTCGACCGCGGCCCGTACATGGGGTGCCCAGCCACCTCGACTGCGGACCCCGCTCTGGCCGTCCTCATGGGCTTCACTGTGACCCCGGGCAGTCCCATCAAGGTCACCCAAAACTGGTGCACCACCATCGGGGGCCAAGCCATGAACGACAATGGCACGATCAAGAATCGCAGCTCCTCGCCCCTCGTGACGACCACGGACGGCATGAGCCAACCGATTCTATGGGTCGCAGGAAGCGCGTCGCAAACCACGTCCGGCACGACGGCAAATTTTCTCCACGGCATCGACGCGGAAACCGGCGCGATCCTCTACAAAGGCGGCAATTGCCCCGGGATCCGCCAGTGGACCACCCCGATCGCCGTCAAAGGCCACATCGTCTTAGGCGGCGACGGCCACCTTTGCTCGTGGTCGCCGCAGTAAGCAACAGCGACTGATCGGCGCGTCCTGGCGCAGCCGCGCGCAATTCACTCGGTGGCGGCGAGAATGTCGTAGCCGCGCCAGATGGCTTTCTTGGCGATGCCGCTGAAGGCCGGCCACGCCACATCGTGCGCCGGGCTGGCGGCCCACACCCGCCGCAGCGCCTCGGATTGGAAAACGAAGTTCACCTGGTAATTGAATTCGGTGGGCGGCGCTTCGATTTCGGCCATTGCGGCCGCGGAATACAGACGAGAAAAGCGGGCGCTGACAAAACCCTTTTGTTTGCTGAGCGCGGGCAAGAAAATACGGGCAAACGCGGTCTCGAATTCGTTCTGTCTTTCGGATGCCACTTCAAATTGCAGTTGAAATAGAATCATCCGGGAATTTTGCATGATGAGCCGTCTCGATAAAGAACTTTTCCTGCTGGCGTTCGCCGCCCTGGCTGGGTTTACGGCCTGCTCGGGCGGCTCCGGCGGGGCCTCCCCGATCGACGCGACGGGAACCGGCGGCAACGCAGCCAGCGGGGGAACCAGCGGCGCCGGCAGCGGCGGCAACGCCGGCACGGGTGGCAGCACGGGCGGCGGCAGTGGCGGCGCGATGGGCAGCGGCGGCGCCGGCCCAGGAACGGGCGGCGCGAAAACCACCGACGGCGGCGACGCCTTGTCGCCGGCAGACACCGCCACCGACCGAAGCGCGAACGACAGCGGCAACGGCGCGCCGGCCATGGCGGTGATGCGCAACGGCCACTGGGCTTTCGATCTCGGCGATCTGACCTTCGAGGTCGATCCGATGACCGGCGGACGCATCACCACCTTCGCGCTTGGCGGCAAGAACATCCTGACCGGGCCGGCGGTGAACATGCTGTATTGGGGCTCGACGTTCTGGACCAGCCCGGAGAGCCAGTGGATGCAGCCGCCGCCCATCCAGATCGACAGTGCGCCCTTTACGGTCACCTCCACAGCGACCTCGGTGTCCATGAACGGGCCCCCCAGCCCGTTGCTGGGGGTCAGCATCAGCAAGACCTTCACCACCGACGGCGCGCGCGGCGCCGTTCAAATCACGTACAAGATCACCAACACCAAACAAACCGTGGTGCACATGGCGCCATGGGAAGTGACGCGCGTGTTCCCGGGAGGCGTCACGTTCTTCCCCACCGGAACAAAGATGATGCTGACGAAAAACTCCACGCTGCCGACCACCACGCAGAATGGAGTCACCTGGTTCAGCTACGACGCCGCCCAGATCACCGCCGACAGCAAGCTGGTCGCTGACGGCGCCGAAGGGTGGATGGCCCACGCGGCGGACGGTTGGGTCTTCATCAAAAAATACGGCGATGTACCGCCGGCCCAGATCGCGCCCATGGAAGGCGACACCGAGCTCTACACCAACCTGCTTCACACCTATATCGAGATGGAAGACCAGGGCGCGTACGGCGACATCGCGCCGGGAGCGACGGTGGCGTGGACGGTGAGCTGGTATTTGAAACCCTTGCCCGCCGGCGCCAGCGCCACCGCCGGCGATGCGACGTTGCTCCAGTTCGTCCGCGACACCATTCGTTGACGGTCCATAACCGCGCCGGCACCCGCCGGGCAGTCGAGGTAGCATGCAGTCGATGTCGTTGAACGCCGCCGCGATTTTTCTGGGCGCCGCCGCGGGAGAGCCCGCCGCCGCCTGGCTGCGCGAAGCGTTGACAGACATCGAGAAGGAACGCCCGACCATCACCTTTTTCGAACGCTCCTGGGCCGCCGCCGGCCGCCGCCTGGGAACGGCGCGCCTAGCGGCCAGCATCGAGGAAACCCAGACACTGCCGTTTTCTCCGGCCGGCTTTTGCGCTGACGAATACGGCCGGACGCTGCTTTTGCGAGCGGTGCTGGCCGGTCAGCCGCCTGGCACGCACACCGGCTTGGTCGACGACATCTACACCACCGGCGAGCTGCGCGAACAACAGGCCGTGCTGCGCGCGCTGCCCCATCTGCCGGACCCGCAACGTTTCACCACCATCGCCGTCGAAGCGGTGCGCACCAACGCGCTGACGGTGATCGAATCCATCGCCTGCGAAAACCCCTACCCGGCGCGTTTTTTTCCTGATCCAGCGTTCAACCAGCTGGTGCTCAAGTGTCTGTTCTGCACAGTTTCGCTGCGGCGGTTGGACGGCCTTCCTCAGCGCATCAGCCCCGAGCTCAAACGTATGGTCGCCAGCTACGTCAGCGAACGCCGCGCCGGCGGACGGCCCGTCCCCGAGGACACCAGCCTGATTCTAGAAGGAGACACGCATGCGCCTGTTTGATCCGCACATCCACATGACGTCGCGAACCACCGACGACTATCAAGCCATGGCCGCCGCGGGCATCGCGGCGGTCGTCGAACCGGCGTTCTGGGTCGGGCAGCCGCGCACGCACGTGGGCACCTTCGAGGATTACTTTCTGTCGTTGATCGGCTGGGAGCGCTTTCGCGCCCAGCAGTTCGGCATCCGCCATTTCTGCACGCTGGCCTTGAACCCCAAGGAAGCGAACAACACCAAGCTGGCCGACGGGGTGATCGGCTTGCTTGATCGCTACTTGCAGAAAGACGGCGTGGTGGCCGTCGGCGAGATCGGCTACGACGATCAAACGCCGGCCGAGGATCACTGTTTCGAGGCGCAGCTGGATCTGGCGCTCAAGCATCAGCTGCCGGTGCTGATCCACACCCCTCACCGCGACAAGAAGCGCGGCACCGAGCGCACCCTGGCCCTGCTGCGCCAGGCGAATTTTCCACCCGAGCTGGCCCTGGTCGATCACAACAGCGAAGAGACCTTGCCGTTGACCCTGGACGCCGGCTGCTGGGCCGGGCATTCGATCTACCCGTTCACGAAAATGGACGAGGCGCGCATGGTCTCGCTGGTGCAGAAGTACGGCAGCGAGCGCATCCTGGTGAACAGCGCCGCCGACTGGGGCGTCAGCGATCCGCTGAAGGTGCCCAAGACGGCGGCTGCCTTCCGCGATGCCGGCATCCCCGACAGCGCCATCGAAACCATCTGCTGGAGCAATCCGGTGCGCTTCTTCGCGCAAAGCCAGCGCCTGGATCTGCCGGCGGCGCCCGGCCAGCCGGTGGGCGCCGCGCCCATCGATCAGCGGCAGCTCTGGGAAGGCAACTCGGTGCTGCGCGGACAGATCCCGCGCGTCGATCCTCAGCGCTGAATGCGGCGTTAAAGGTCGGGCTGCGTTTCGAACTCGGTCTTGATCTGCCAGGTGTCGGCCAGCCAGCCCAGCAGCGTCGATTCGCTTCCGGTCATCACGTCCGAGATCGCCAGCTCCAGCACCGTCCCGTAGATCAACTCGCGCGCCTCCGGGCGGGTGATTCGCTGCAAGAATTTCTTCAGCGCCTCTTCACCGTCCAGCTCCTCGTCGACTTTCTCCACCGCGGCGTCATAGGCCTCGGGGCCCAGAGCTTCGATGACGTCGGCCAGGACGCCCTCTTCTTCTTCCGACACCTGGTGGTCGGCGCGCACCACTGCTTCGATCAGCGCCACCAATCCCAGCCGCTCGTCTTGATTCAGCTCGCGCAGTTCCATTTCGCCATTGTGGGTCCAGGGCGGCCGCAAGCCAAGCCGTATCGGTGGCCGCCGAGCGGTCGCCGCCGTCAGATCAGGGCGGCGTCAAGCAACCGACGCGCTTGGTGTCGAGAACGATGTCGTCGTAATAGACGTCGAACGCTGGTCGGCCTTGCGGGTGCCAGTCGTAAAAACCGAAGCCGAAGTCCGTGAACGCGCCGATGAGGCCCGAGCTCATGCCGTTGAAAAGGGGCGAACCGGGCGCCTGTCCGGGCGGATAGGCGACGTCGTTGTTGGTCAGCGAGCCGATCATCGTGCCGTCGCCCCAGACGTTGATCGCATCGGGATCGTCGTTGAACTCCCACTCGAGGCACAGCCACTTGCCGACCGGCATCTTGCCCGGCGGATACGCCTGCCGCTCGCCGCCCGGCGAGCCCGAGAGCTTGATGAAACCCAATTGCCAGCCGGGGGTGTGATAGGCGAGCGACAGGTACGTGGGCTTGGGAAATCCCGACGTCCCGCCGTAGAGGAGGCCCATGTCCGGGCTCATCGGATTGACCGCGCTGATGTAAAAGTACGCGCGCCCGAAGTTGTGCTTAGCCAGCGCCGCCGGCGCGTTGGTGGCGAGGATGTACGCGTAGTCGATGGCGGACGGCTTGGCGTCGCCGTGGAACTGCACCGCGTACTTGCCGTGCGCGACGGTCATCTGCTGCACGGTCATGGTGGCGGTGCCGATCTTCGGCATCATCCATTTGCTAGGATCTAATTGCCCGCTTTCGAAGTCCTCGCAGAAGACGCCGCTGCAGCCGGCGCCGCCACCGTCGGCGGCGTCCACGGCCACCGGCGCGTCGACGCCGCCGGTCCCCGCGTCAGCGGGCGGACTGATCACGCCGCCACTGCCGCTGCTTCCGCCCGAGCCGGTGCCGCCGCCTGTGCCCCCGCCCGTCGCGCCACCGCTCCCGGCTGTGGCGCCACCGCTGCCACCGGTGGCACCGCTGCTGCCGCCGGTCCCACCGCCCGCGCCGGTCTCGCTGTTGCTGCAGCCGGCGACGAGGCCCGCCAGCAAGATCAAGCCGCCAACCGGGAGCAACGCCGCCCGGCTACCTGAAAATGTCAGCATCATCTTGGTAAGTGACTTACCGTCGAGCATTCGGTTCAGCTTGCGGCATTTTTGCCCTCGCGGCACTGTGAGCCGACGTATGCCCAGGCTGGACCACCCGTCGCTGGCGCTGTTGTCCCTGTGGCTGCTGCCGACGCTGGCCGGCTGCGGCCTATTCTGGCGGGCGCCGGTGCCGATGCGCGCCATCGACTATCCGTCGCCGCAAGGCCGGGCGAAGTGCCTGGTGGTGTTCCTGCCCGGCATGGGTGACGACGCCGAGGCGTTCGCCCAGCATGGAATGGTCGAAGAGATTCAGCGACGCGGCCTGGCCGTCGACGTCGTGGCCGCCAACGCCACCATCGGTTACTACTCGCACGGCGTGTTCGCCGATCGATTGGCGGCCGACGTGATCCAGCCGCGCCGGGCGCGCGGCTATCAGCAGACCTGGTTGATTGGGCCGTCGATGGGCGGATTCGGAACGTTGTTCTACTCGCGCCAGCGTCTGGGCGACGTCACCGGCGTACTGGCCCTGGCGCCATTTCTGGGCGACCGCGCTTTGATCGACGAGGTTCATCAAGCGGGTGGGCTGGACCAATGGAAAGGCCCACCGCGCGTCGACAAGATGAACAACGACAACTACCAGCGCGAACTTTTGCGCTGGCTGCAGGCCGCTAGCCGCGGGCAGGAGCCGGCGCCCATCCTGAACATCGGCTTCGGCAACAGCGACAAGCTCGGCCGCGCCGACGAGCTGCTGGCCGCCGTGCTGCCGCCGGATCACGTCTTTCACACCGACGGCGGCCACAACTGGGGACCGTGGCGCGCGCTGCTGGCGCAGTTTCTCGATCGCGGTGAGCTGGCGAAGAGCTGCCGCTAGGCGCGCGCAAAGATTGTGAACGGTTGGTTTCGCTCACTCTCGTCCGGAACAAGAGCGGACCGCAGGATGATGCCGCGCTGGATGGCATTCGCTTTCAACCCGAGCGCTCGCGCGGCATCACCCGAGGATCGCAGGGCGCGGCGGATGGGTTCGATCACCACGGACCGCCGACCCGGGCCGCGCACCGCCGGCCTTGCGCTCCGGAGCTTCTCGCACCCGTGATCCCGGTCGGCGCGAATCGCAGGTCCGTGCTCGCCGAGGGCTCTGGGCCGCGCCCTGCGGTCCTCGGGTGATGCCGCGCGAGAGATCGCCTGTTGACCGGATGCGACCAACGCGGCATCACCCTGCGGTCCGCTCTTGTTCCGGAGCTAACAGAGCGCAAGGAGAAACCAACCCTTCACAATCCCTGCGATGAGGTTCTAGGCGCTGCCCCGCAGACGCCGCAAGAACTACTCGCAGTAACCGATGGGGGTCCACGCGTCGGGCCAGTAGCCGGTCGGCCCGTCTGGTTCGTAGGCGTCCTGCGAACACCAGCCCGAATATGGCCACGGTTTGCACTGGAAGACGCGCAGATCGCGAAGCTGAAAGACGCGCGCCCCGTCGGTGTACGCCGTGCCGGGTTTGTAGGCCGCGTACAGATAGCAATTGATCGCCGTCAGCGGCCCGTCGGGCGTGACGGTGGGAGGCGGGTTGGTGTCGGGCGGCCGTCCGCTGCCGGCGTCATGCACGGGCAGGGCCTCCGGTTGGGCATCCACGCTGGCGCCGCCGCTGCCGTCGCCCCCGGCGCCCGACGCGCCACCCGCGGCGACGCTGCCCCCGCCGCCGGTGGTCACGGGCAGCGTGCCGAAACCGCCGCTGCCGCCCAATCCAAAGCCGCCGTCGTCGCCCAGGGTGAAAGGCTCGGCGCTGCGGCAGGCGAGCGGCGTCAGCAGGCCCAGCGCCAGCAGCACGCCCGCCACGCCCCAGCCGATCTTGTTGACGACGCCCATCATGGAATGACCGGCACGCCTCCCAGGATGCACGACTGCATGTCGAACAGCATGAAGACCAAGGCCAGCTCTTGCGGGGTCATCCCTTGCGTCACGCAGCCGGTGGGAAAGGGAAAACCGAGATCTGGATCGCCCGGGCCGTTCAGCGAGCGATCGCGCGGGAACCCCGGCTTGCTCCCCGACGACACGTGAATGTCGCTGTAGACCACCCGTCCGCACTGCTGGCCTTCGACCGAACCGATCGGCGTGTTGGCGCTGAAATACTGCACCGTGCTGGGAGAATCGCCGTAAAGCCACTTCTGCGCCAGGCCGCTGTCCAGCGCGGTGACGGTGTTGCGCGTGCCATCGATGATCAACTGGCCGTGCGTCGGCGTGGCGCCGACGTTGTTCAACCAATCGGCCATCGCCATCCCCTTGGGAAACGAAACGTCGACCGTGGACGTGTATTCATTCAACGGCGAGGTTTGATTGTCGAACGTCGCCACTGTCGACAGCGGCGGCGCCGCCTGTTCGAACCAGTAGTTGTGCCAGTGCGACGAAAAGCTGCGCCCGCCTGCTTCCGCGTAGGCCTGAAAGGCTTTCACCGCCGACGCGTTCTTGTTGGTGGCCTTCGGGTTGCCCTCGCACGAATACAAGATCATGTCGTATGGCTTGAGGTTGTCGACGCTGTTCCACCACGGCTGGACCGGCATGAACATGGCGCCCCCGTTCATGGTGGACGCGTAACGATCGGTGCCGCCCTCGCCGGCGAACAAGTTGACGTGGCCTTTGCCATCGGTGGGCGTGAATTCGCTGGCGTCGATTCCCACCTTGCGCAGCAAACACTCCAGGGCGTCGTGGCCGCCGGTGGTCAGCGCGATCTTGGGCAGATCTCCCTCCGATTGATTGCGCGGCAGCCGGGTGAAATCCGGATCGTTCAGCGGCGTGTTCGTGCACGCCGCCACCACGTCGATGGTGACCGCGCGCCGCCACTTGCCGACCTGCATGACCAGGGGAATGTTCTCGCCGACGGGAACGTCGTCCAGGCGAAAGTTCCCTTTGACGTCAGTCAGCGCGACGCTCAACGCGTTTTCAA
>DASXQB010000248.1:0-18243 GCA_036493295.1 Polyangia bacterium
CTGCAGTACATGGCCCCGCGCATGCGGGAGCTCGGCGCGGGGCGCGATCGCCAGCGCGGCGGCATCGGCGGCAAGGGTGCCGGCGAATCCACCATGGAGCTGGATCGCCGCAAGATCCGTGACCGCGTCGCCGAGCTGACCGACGAGCTTGCGCATCTGGAGACCGAAGCGCGCACGCAGCGCGCGCGCCGCAAGGATCTGAACCGGGTGGCCCTGGTCGGGTACACCAACGCCGGCAAGTCGACGCTGATGCGCGCGCTGACCGGCAGCGACGTGTACATCGCCGACAAGCTGTTCGCCACGCTGGACACCACCGTCCGGTCGTTGGAGCCGCCGACGTTCCCGCCCGTGCTGCTGTCCGACACCGTCGGCTTCATCGACAACCTGCCGCACGATCTCGTCGCCAGCTTCAAAAGCACGCTGGACGAAGCGCTGGAGGCGTCGCTGCTATTGCACGTGGTGGACGCGTCGGATCGCGGCTGGCGCCGGCAGCTGGCCGTCACGCGCGAGGTGCTGACCGAGATCGGGGCGGGCGATCTGCCGCACCTGCTGCTGTTCAACAAGATGGATCGGGTGGGCGACGCGGTCGCGCAAGCTGCCTTGGCCCAGGTGGTCCTGTCGCAATGGCCGGACGCCATCATGATGTCGGCGCGCAGCCCCGACGACGTGGCCTTTCTGCGCCAGCGCCTGGCCTCTGCCTTTCGCCAGAACTTGATCGAAGACGAGATCCTGGTGCCCTACAGCCGCCAGCAGCTGCGCGCCGTCCTGTTCGCCGAGTGCGAGGTCTTGAACGAACGCTACGTCGACGACGGGGTGGTCTTCCGCGTGCGCGCCACGGCCGCAGCGCTGGAAAAGCTGCGCGTCGCCAACACGCCGACCGCGGATTGACGTCCGCTGCCGGCCGATCTCGATTTTCTGAGAGCGGCGATCCGGTTCGAGCCCGACATCCCGGCCGACTGCCGCGAGTTTTAGGTCGGGCGCGACGGTCCGACGGTCGGCGCCGCCTCCAGGCAAGCGGCCAAACCGCCGTGCTAGTCTGCCGCCGTCGATGAACGGAGCGCGCGGCGGGAGGCTGCTTTGGATCGGCATGCTGCTTGCGGCGGCGTGTGGGCTGGGCCGCGGGCGCGGGCCAAGCTGCCTGGGCCCGCGAAAAAAACCGGTGGCCGCGCTCGACCAAGTGGCCGCGCCGTCTTGCCCGGCCGAGACCTTCGCCGCTGGCCCCTCCTCGGGCGCCACCCGATTCGCCGTCATCGGCGACTACGGCAACGGCGGCCCGGCCGAGCTGGCCGCGGCCGCGCTGGTGAAAAGCTGGCGTCCCGCCTTCATCGTCACCACCGGCGACAACAACTATCCGCGCGGCGAGGCGGAGACCATCGACGCCAACATCGGCGCCGCCTATCACCAGTTCATCGCCCCTTACTTTGGCCACCTCGGTTGCGGCGGCGATCGCAACCGCTTCTTCCCGTCGCTGGGCAACCACGATTGGCAGAGCGAAGGCGCGCAGCCGTATCTCGACTATTTCACCTTGCCGGGAAACGAACGTTACTACGACGTGGTCTGGGGCGACGTGCACCTCTTCGCGCTGGACAGCGATCCGCGAGAACCAGACGGCGTCGACGTCGGATCAGTCCAGGCGGCGTGGCTCCGGCGCGCCTTGGCCGAGTCGACCGCGCGCTGGAAAGTGGTGTACATGCACCACCCGCCGTACTCGTCGGGGCCGCACGGATCGACGTTGACCCAGCGCTGGCCGTACAAAGACTGGGGCGCCAGCCTGGTGCTGGCCGGCCACGATCATATCTACGAACGCCTGATCGTCGACGGGCTACCTTACGTCGTCAATGGTCTCGGCGGCGCCACGTTCTACGCCCTGGGTGCGCCGCTGCCGGAAAGCCAGGTGCGTTTCACCGACACCGCCGGCGCCTTGCTGATCGACGCCGACGCCACCGCGCTGCACGCCCGCTTCGTCGCCACCGACGGCCGCACCATCGACGAATGGACCCAGCCGGCGCGCTGAGGTCGCGTTTCCGTCCCCGGCGGCCTTCAGGCCGCTTCGCGCCCCAGCTCTTCGCCGAACAAAAGTTGCATCAGGTTGCCGGCGTCGGCCTTGCCGCCACCGATGTGCGCGGCCAGCATCGAGGCGAACTCGTCGGCGGTCTGAAAGCGGTGGGCCGGATCAATGGCCAGCGCCTTCTCCAAGATCTGCGCGGCGGGTTCGGGCAAGGCGCGAATTTTCCTGTACCCCTCCGCCGTCGGTCCGGTGGCCGCCTGGTACAAGACCTCGAGATCGTTGTCGCCGTCGTAGAACAGCTCGTTGGTCAGCATGTAATAGAGGACCAGCGCCAGCGAGAACAGATCGCTGCGCCCGTCGACGGTGTGGCCGCGCGCCTGCTCGGGCGACATGAAGTTCGCGTTGCCCTTCACCATGCCCACCTGGGTCTTCGTCACCCGACGGTTCGATTTCACGATGCCAAAATCGAACAGCTTGACCTCGCCTTGCAACGACACCATCACGTTGGCCGCCGAGACGTCGCGGTGGACGATGCCCATCGGGGATCCATCGCGCTCGCGTTTGTTGTGCGCGTACGTCAGAGCCTGCAGCGTTTCGTGGGCGATGTAATAGGCCAGCCGGTGATCAAGGGCCCGCTTGGTCTTCTCGTAATAGCGGGTCATCAGGCGGACCACGTCGCGCCCGACGATGTACTCCTGGGTCATGAAGTACTCCTCGTCCACCATGCCAAAGTCGAACACCGGCACGATGTTCGAGTGCACCAGGCTGGCCTGCATGCGCGCCTCGTCGATGAACTGAGCGACGGCTTCCTTGTCGCGGGCCAGCTCGGGACGAAGGCGCTTCAAGACGAACGTGCGCGAGAACCCTTCCACGCCGTAAGCAACAGCGGTGAAGATCTCCGACATGCCGCCCTCGCCCAACCGATCGAGCAACTTGTAGCGCCCGAACAACGTCCCCGGCCCCACCTCGCTGAGCTGCCGCGAACCGCGCATGGTCATCGGCACCGCTGGCAGGCTGCCCGCTCCGGTGGGCAGGCCGACCGCTGGCGCCCCGGCGCCCGACGCCGTCGTTCCGATCGGTGACGCCACGCTGAGCACCTTCGATTCCACGCGCATCTGTGGCCGCCCGGGGGTGCCGCCAAACTTGAGGGTATCCTCGTGCGGAACCGCGCCCGCCACCGGGGGCTGACCGCCGCGCCGGCCGCCCGTCACCATCAGCAGCAACCCCACCACCGCCAACGCAGCCGCCCCGCCCCAGAACATCATCCCTTCGATCGGCTGGCGCGCCGGTTCGGAGGGCGCGCGCGCAGCGATCGGCGCCGCCGGATCCACCGGGCTTTTGCGGGCCAGCACCAGCACCGGCTCCTTGGTGCCCAGCGACGGCATCTTGGCCGCGCCGATCAGATACAGCGTGCCGCCGATGTTCACCGCTGCCGACGCCACCTTGTTCTGCCGCGCCTCCTTCACCACCGGCTTGTCGTTGACCCCCAGGTCCAGCTTTCCCTGCGCGGCGAACAGAAAATCTCCGACGATCACCCGGGTCGCCGCGTATTGCTCGCGGAACGGCCGCCACCAGTCTTCGTTGTCGAACAGGTCCATCAACGTCGGACCGTCGACGTGATTCTCCAGCGCGGCGTTCAAGGGCTTGGTCGTCGCCGCGTCCAGCGTCCGCGCCTCCATGGCCCGCCGCTCGGCGACCAATCGCTGCGATAGAGCTTCTTTCGCCGCCGCGGTCTCGGTTCGAATGGATTCCGCTTCCTCGATGCGGCGCGCGTCCCCGCGCATCGCGAAGACTGCGATGCCCGCGCCGCCCAGGATCAGCAGAACGCCGATGATCTTCCGGGACGCGCCCGCGTGCGTGCTGGAACTGGACATGACGTGCTCCCTTTTGAACCTCTACTCGCGGTAGGACCCGTACGCTTGGCCCAGCTTGTTGGCGTGCGCCTTGGCTTCTTCGCGGTCCAACATAAAAGACGCCTGCCCGCCGCTGGCCGTGACGTCGACCTTCTGCTGCACGGGTTTGGAGTTCGGGGACCAGGCCACCACCTTGCGCGCGCCCACCGGAACGTTGTCCAGGCGGAAGCTGCCGTCGGCGTGAACCTTGGTGTACAGGTTCGACGGCACCACCAGGACATCGGCGGTCATCTTCTGATGCATGTTGCAGAAGATCTCGACCACCCCCGGCGACGTCAGCGTCACCGCGCGCGGCTTGTCGCCGGCGCGATAGCTACCAAGATCGAAGGTGTTGCGCGGCGAGGTGGAAAAGACGTTGTGATAGACGCTGTCATAGTTCGGAAAGACGATGTTGGTTCCGGCCTGCACCACCGCCAGCCGCGGTACGAACTGCTTGTTCTCTTGCCGGATCTCGATGCTCTTGCCGTGCACCGGCGGGCCCTTGACGCCGTCAACGTAGACATAGACGTCGCCCAGCGCGCCGCTCGAAACGGAAACCTTTCCTTCCACGAAAGAATTGCGCCGCGCCGGCTCGGCCGCGGGGCGGGTCCGACTGGCCGCCGGCGAAGCGAGCGCCGCGTCGCCAGCGGCGGGCATGGGCGCCTCGTCGGCCGGGCGCGCCCCGCCCTGGGCCTGCGCGCCGATCAGCTTCAGCAACATGTCGTAGCGGCTCTGTTCGTTCTGCAGAATCTGCAAGATGAGCTGGCGCTGCTCGCGCACTTCGTCTTTCAATTTGTTGAACTCGGCCGTGGTGGGGCCGCCGCCGGCGGGATCCTGCGCGCGGACGGGCAGCGCGATCTCGACGATGCCGACCGCCACCAGGACGCCCACGGCGCCGCGAAGGGGAGTTTTGAAGTAATTCATCAGAGCGCCTTCCGTTCCTTTTCCATCAGTTGATGAGCACCAACGAAGTGGTGAACACGTCGTCTTTGATCTGGGGAATGCCGCCGTATTCTCCGTTGTGCAGATACTCGACCTTCACGATCACCCGATCGCTGAACGCCAGACGAATGCCGCCGGTGGCCCGCCACTCCTTGGTGATGTACAGGCGGTTGGCGCCCTGGGCGGCCGCCGGATCGCCCTGCCACACCAGCGCGTCGCGAAACTCGCCCCGCCCCAGCATGCCGATGAGCGGCGTCACCATCCAATCGACCTCGGCGTAGCCGCCACCGTGCAGCTTCAGCGCATAAAGATCGGTGTCCATGCTGCCGCTCGCCGTCGCGCCCGGCGAGGCGCCGCGCAGGTACTGCGCCTTCACGTCGACGGTCTTGATGTGCAGCTGCAGGTCGGCGCCCAGAAACCACATGGCACCCTTGCTGTCGGGGGCGCGGTCCTGTGCCCCGTACGACCCGGATACGCCGACCTCGACGTCGACGGGAACCGGCGGATGGATCGAAAGCCGGCCGCTGGCTGTCTTGGCGGCGTTGGTGTCGATCTCGTTGTAGAAATGAAACTGCTCGGTGGTATTCGAGCCGTTGGTCACCGCCGCCGCCAGGACCACCATGTCTTCCGGTCCCCACTTGCTGCGGACCTTCAGACCCAGGGCGGTGCCGGTGGTGTAACGAGCGATCAGCGACGGCGTGATGCCGAAACGCTGCGACGCCTTGCGATCGCGGTACTCGATGCCCAGGACCGAATCGAACTTGCCGACGAAGATCGACGTCTTCTGCGATCGGCTGGGCATCCATTCCAGTTGGGCCAGATCAACATCGAGAAAATCGCCCAGGCTGAAGTTCGAGCCAGTGCGCGGAACGAAGTTCACGCTGGCCGTGGCCAAAAGGCCCTCGCCCAGCGACGACGTCAGCAGCAGGTTGACCTCGTTGACGATGAAGCCGGGCGCTCCGCCCGAGTGAATGCCGTCATAGCGTTGCGCGCCGGCGGCGTCGCCCAGATCCGCCGCCTCACCGCGCGAGTTCACCGTCGGCGCCAAAAGGTCGCCCAGAAAGACCCAGCCGTATTGCCCTTTGTACTGCGGGAACAGAGCGTTGCCGTCGTCGCGGACAATCCCCGACCCGTTGCCCTGCGTGGCAAAGAACCCGAAGTCGACGTAGCCGCCGACCGTGACGCGCGGCTGGCGGCCCAGCACCACGCCGCGCATCTGTTCCAGACGCGCTTCCGTGTCGCGCATGCGATCGGCCAGGTCGTTAAACGTGGCGGGCGCGGCGTCGCTGGCCTCCAGGACCCCGTCGCTGTCGTCGACCGACGTGACTTGCAGATTCGGCGCAGGCGCTGGCGCCGGCGCGGACGGGCGCGCGCCGCCGTTTGGCGTAGGAGCCGCCGCCGTCGCTGTCGGCGTCAAGCGCTGGGCCGCCCGTCCGGTGGTGGGCGGCGCGGCCAACCCGATCGCCGGCAACGCGACGAAGCTGGCCGCCAGAACGCCAAGGACGTTGCGTTTGTTCATGGCAGCACCGGAGCGGTTCGCAATTCGACCGGCAGAGGCGCGCCGGTCAGCGTCTTCAAGAACTCGACCAGATCCGCCTGCTCGTCGTCGCTGAGAAACAGAGGCCGCAGCTGCGGCGCCGGAATGCCCTCGCCGTTCGTGTCGCCGCCGCTGTTGTAGTGCGCCACCACGTCGGCCAGCGACTTATAGACCCCGTCGTGCATGTACGGGCCGGTCAGCGCGATGTCGCGCAGCGTGGGCGTGCGCCACGCGCCCTTGGGAACATTGTCCAGCGGGTACGTATCGTCGGACAGGAATACCTGCCGCGAATCGTCGCTGGGGTTGTCACTCCAGGTGCTGATGCGCAGGAAGGCATTGGCGCGCAGCTTGGACAGGCCGTCGCGCGCGCCCCAGGGCAGACAGTTCTTGGCCGGCTTGGCCGCCACCACCGATCCATCGGGTGCCGTCGAGGCCGGTGTGCCCACGCAATCGCAGACGCCGCCCGATGGACAGTCGGCTTCTGTGGGAACGCCGTGCCCGGTCTGCGGCGCGCCCACGTTGTGGAACTGGTTGTCCGAAAAAAGCGGCGTGTTGTGGCATTCACTGCAGGCGGCTTTGCCCACGAACAGGCGGGCACCGCGCTGGGCGCTGGAGGAAATGACCGCGCTGCCGGGACCGCCGCCGATGAACTGATCGAAGGCCGAATCGTTGCTGACGAGCTCGGTCTCGTAGGCGGCGATGGCCTTGCCGAAGTTCACGAACACCCGGTTCACCTGATCCTGATCGTCCTTCACCATGCAGTCCCAGGCGTCGCCGAACGGCTCGGTCGCATCGCCCGGCTGGCAGCCGGCCTTGCTGCCCGGCTTGCCGTTCAGCGGAAAACGCGGCCAGCAACCGGTCATCGTGGCGGTGGTGTCCTTGGCCTCGCGGCAACCCTGGTCGGTTGGGCAAGCACCGGCGGTGTTCAGCTTGCACTGCCCGACGCGCGTGGGGTCAGTGTCCAGCAGTGCCTGCACATCGGTCGACTTGCCGGTCAGGGGAAGCGGATAGGTGGGAAAAGTGGCCGCATAATCAGTGCGGTAAAAGTCATTGATCACCCAGGCGTCGTGCAATCGCGTACTGTTCATCGAGACGGCGCCCTCATTGGCAGCCACCGCTTGGGCCCACAGTGAATCCGAACGGCCGTTCCAGAACAGCAGGGTGTAATAAGCCGAGTTGGTGGTGGGCTGCGCGTTGACGTCGAATTCGCCGGCCCCGATAGAGACGCCGCCCGGCGAAACATCGTCAATGCCGGCACGGTTCGGGTCATGACAACTGGCGCATGAGACCAGCACCGGCATGCCTTTGGGCGCGCGGGCGAACGCCGCCAGGACAGGACGCTTCAGGTTGTCGACCTGGGTGGCCGTTCCCGAAAATCGAGTGTCAAAGAAGAATTTCTGTCCCAGTGTCTGTGCGGGGGGAACAGCAACAAAACCGTTTGAGGTGTCGACAGGCGGCGCCGGCAAATTGGCCAGAGCGGCGATCTTGGTCCACTCTTCCGGGCTCCAGTCGCAATCGGCGGACGAGCCGCAAAAAACTTTGTCGGCGGCGCTGCCGCATGCAACCAGTCCCAGCGACAGCAGCGTCACCATCACGCCCAGCAGTCGTCCCGCCCCGCCGCCCACACCGGTCATCTATCACTCCGGAAAACGTAATGTGTCATACCGTTTTCAACCGTGTAAGTCGTTGTAACCATTGGGTTGTTTGGAATCGAATGGTTTCCATCGGCGCACTGGCCCGCTTACTTGAGCGCACAGATGCCAACCTCACCACCTGCCGGATGTACGGTGGCGCACAGTTGGCGTCACACTTGCAAAATCCCAGTGTGAAGGCGTCGCTGGTCATATGACTAGCAGCCGATAAGTCAGTTCCTGTCGTGACTGCGGCCGCGCGTTTCTTCATCGGCGCGCGCTAGTCATATGACCAGCGCGCGCTAGTCATTGCCGAGCGCGAAGCGAGCCCAAGGGTCAAGGCGCGATCGTCCGGTCGATCCGGCCTCTCAGCCGCGCCCTGGAACCGTTCCATTGTGGGCATACGCGTTGCAGCAAGCCTTCTGCATGATGAGCAGCCGCGTACCGGGCGGTGGGCTTGTCCTCGGGGAGGTGGAGCCGTGAAGACATTTCTGTCGTTTCAGAACAACCACAGTCAAAAAATCTGCCACAGTCACACAAAGACGATTCTAAAAAATAAATGGGAACAATTAATTTTTCTGTCGTTGTGGGCCGGTTTGTTGACACTGTCGTGCGCCGGACAGATCGCCGACGCTGACAATGCAAATGTCGCCAGCAACATTATTACGCGTCAGTTAACCTGGCATCAGGACAGTGGCAGTGAGATTCTTCAGTGTCACGCCTTCAAATTGGACAACCTGACGCCCATCGAAGTCAGTCGGATCCAATTTCAGTTCGGCGACGGGAGCCATCACGTCCACATTTATCGCTCCACTGAACCGGAAGCGGACGGGGTCAGCGATTGCTGGAGCGGGATCGCCTGGCCGCGCTGGCAACTGCTGGTCGGCGCGCAAACCAAACCGCTGGACTGGACCTTGCCCGACGGCCTGACAATGCCGCTGGCGCCGCACCAACAATTGCTGGTTCAGGTGCACTGGTTGAACACCAGCCCGGCGCCCATCGACGGAAAGATCGAGCTGTCGTTTCACACCACGGGTAACAGCGCCGGGCACGTCGGCGTGCTGTTCGGCGTGAACAAACAAGTGGATCTCATGCCCGGGCAGCACAAGACCATCCGCCACTTTTGCCCGATGCCGTCCGGGTCGCGGCTGATCGCCATGATGGGCCACTATCACGCCCTGGGCCGCCACTATGAGGTGACGATGGGCGCGTCCGACGACGACAGCGCGCCCGTGATCTACGAGGGCCAGGATGAAAACACCCTGGTCTTTCGCCAATACGATCCGCAACTGGCGGTGCCCGACGGCGCCGGCCTGGATTTTTCGTGCGAGTACTTGAATTTCCGGTCCACCCCGACGACGTGGGGCGCGGACACCTCCCTGCAGGAACACTGCAACATGGCGGCGTATTACTACCCGGCCAACGACGACGCCGCTTTCTGCATCAAGGAAGAAGACGACATCGGCACGCTGACCGATCTGCTGCCACCGCCCACCGGGTTGCGCCCCGGCGACCACGGCCAGATCACCGTCCGCGCCGCGGCCCCGATCGAAGCGGACACCACCGTCCCGCTGGTCAGCTCGGATCCCACGGCGCTCAGCGTCCCCGCCGTGGCCTGGTTCCCGGCCGGCGCGCGTGAGGCCACCGTCGACGTGCAGGCGCTGCGCCCCATCGGTCAGGTGTCGCTGACCGCCACGCTGGGTACGCAGACGATCAACACGGCGCTGTCGATTGGTGGGCTGGGGATCTCGGAGTTCATGGCCGATCCCTCCGCTGGCCAGCGCGGCGGCCGCTGGGTCGAGCTCAGCAGCTCGTCGCCCTTCCCCATCGATCTCGGCGCCTATCGTCTGGGCGCCGGCCGCCAAAGCTTCGGCGAGATCGCGGTTCCGCTGACCGGAACGCTGCCGCCTTTCGGTTGTCTCCTGGTCTCCGAATCCCCGATGGACGGACTGGCCGGCGCGGACGACACCATGGCCGCACCGTTTCCGATCCCCGACGGCATGGACGACAGTGGGGGCATCGGACTTTTCGACAGCGGCGCTGACGCCAGCTCGGCCAGCGCGCGTCTGGACGCGGTCGCCTACGGCATCAGCAACACCGTCGGGCTGCGCACCGCCGACGGCCAACTGGCCAGCACGGTGGCGACCTCGCGCCTGGGCTCGTCACTCGGCCGCACGGCTGACGGACACTGGCAGGCCAATCTGGTGCCCACACCCGGCATCTGCGAGACGGCGCCGTGAAGCCGCACGCGCTGGTGGCTCTGCTGGCGCCCACGATGGCGCTGGCGGCGTGCACCGAGCCCGGACGGGTTTCGACCGTTCCGATCACCGCCGACGGCTGGGCGGAAATTCACCAGGCGATCATCGCCCCTAGCTGCGCGTTCGGATCGTGCCACGCCGGCGCGCAGCCGGCGGCGCACCTGGACCTTTCGACTGCGGCAGCGGCGTGCGCCCAGTTGGTCGGGCGAACCTCCTGCCTGTTTCCGAAGCAGACGCTGGTGATGGTCGGCGCACCGGAGCAAAGCTTCCTTCTTACCAAGCTGATCGGTGACGGCCTGGCGCCCCAACCCGAAACCACCTGCGGCGGCCCCAGCAACCAACGAATGCCGTTCGGCGCCCTACCCCTGCCGGCGGATCACATCGCGGCTATCAAGTCATGGATCGCCTCGGGTGCTGACTGCGGCGGACCGCCGGCGGTGCCGCCGACCGGCAATCCCGGCAGCGGCGACAGCGGCGACGCCGTTGAACCAGACGGCGGATCGGACGCCTGGCCCGACCCGCTGCCGGTGGTGGTGCAGGCGGTGACCATCGATCAGCCAAGCATTCAAGCCGGCGCTCCCGTCGCAATCTCCGTCGTGCTGTCCGGGCCAGCCCCCGCGGGCGGCGCCCCAGTTTTGCTCGACCTTTCCGATCGCAGCATCGTCGGTGCGGCCGCCGACTTGTTGGTGCCGGCCGGCGCCATGACCACCACCACGGCCGGAATCGGCAAACGCCCGGGGGTGGTGCAAATCAGCGCGCGCGTCCGGGGCAGCGCGCTTTCGGCATCCACCAGCCTGCGCGTCGGTGGCTTGCTCATCACCGAAGTCTTGGCCCAGGGAAGCGCCCCCATGCCGGCCGGAACGACTTGGCTCAAAGTGGCCAACGTCAGTCAGGCGGTCATCGACCTTGGCGGCTATCGATTGAGCGCCGGCCGCGGCTCGCTCGCCGATACGGAGATGGCCCTGCAGGGCATTTTGGCGCCAGGAACCTGCGCCGTGATCGGCGGGCCGCACAGCGATCAGGACAACGGCGCGCCTTCTTACGCGCTGGTCTGGGATCTCTCGGCGGTGCTGCAAGGACACCCGGAAGACGGTGCTACGTCAGTCGGCATCGCTCTATTCGATGCTCAACCGGGAGCGGCTTCCGCAACGCCAGCCATCGACGAGCTGGCCTTGCCCCGCTCGCCCGCCGCGGCGGCTTTGTCTGGTTCCGACGGACTACCGGTACCGTCGACGGGGCAATGGCCGCCGCCAGGCAGTAGCCTGGTGCGCGATCGCGTGAACCATTGGATCAGCCATTCGACGCCGACCCCCGCCGCTTGCGATGCGCCAGCCGATTACTAGCGAAACGAAGCCGGCACTCGTCAGGACGGTGGCCGTGAACTCGCCGGCGGTTCTAGATTCGGCGCTGGGGACGCTGCCACGGCCGCCGCATCGACGGGTGGCCGCTTTTTCAGCGGACGGCCCGGTCGCGACCGATCTTTCAAGCCTTCAAGGCCGGACTCGCGATAGCGTGACCGCCACTTGTAGACGGTCAGCCGGACGATGCCCAGCTGATCAGCGATCTTGGCAGCGCTGATCGGTTTGGTGCTCATCAACACGATGCGAACGCGTTGAGCCAGCCTTTTTCTTGCCATCCCCGAGCGCAGCCAACGTCGCAATTCCTCTTGGTCTGCACGCGGGACATCAATCTGATCTGCTGGTCGCATGAAATCCTAGAAGGTGGTTGAACGGGGGTTCTGACACCTAAGTGGATCTGACGGAAGAACATCGATCAACCGACACTCTCAGAGTGCGCCGTTGCAGCAAAACCCCGGCTACGGCTGCTGAACCACCATCGCTGACCGACCAGTTTTCCACAAAAGCCGGTCGCTTTCGACATCAATCAGCGACGCGCTCGGGCGCGCCCGCTGTCGTTGCCGTATCCGCTCTTTTGGGGATCAGGCCGTCAGCCCGGCCAGCGGTCCGGTACACAGCTGGGGGTATCCGAACGTCGTAACGTCTTCGAATCCCATGGCGTGCATGATTGAAACCAACAAATTGTTGTGGTTCTCGTCCTTGAACTGCAGGTAACGGCCGGTCTTGAAGTAGCCGCCGCCGCCCGCCAGCATCCACGGGATGTTTTTGTACGTGTGGCTGTTGCCGACGCCCAGCTCGTTACCCCACAGCGTCAGCGTGTTGTCCAGGATGGTGCCGCCGCCGGTATCAGGAACCGCTGCCAGCTTGTCGAACAGATACGCGATTTGCTGTGCGTGCCAGACGTTGATCTTGGTCAACTTTGCCACCGCCACTGTGTCGTTATCGGCGAGGTGCGAGGTGGCATGGTGCTCGTCGGGTACGCCGATGAACGGATAAAGCTGCCAGCTGTCGGCGTTGGCGAACATGAACGTCGACACCTTGGTCAACCCGCAGGTCAGTGCCAACGCCATCAGGTCCAGCTGCATCGTCGCGATGGTCGGGTAGTTGGCCATCGCGTTCGGATCGAGCTTCGTCGCCGGCTGCATGGGCGGCTTGCACGAACCGGCGCTGTTGGTCAGTTGCTGCTCCAGGCTGGCGATGCCGGTCAGGTGCGCGTCCAGGCGCACCTTGTCGCTCTTGGCGATACGGGTCTGCAGCCGGGCGATGTCGTCCTTGAGAAAGTCGATGATGCTCCTGCGCTCGTTGAGCACCTTGGTGAGCTGGTCAGACGACAGATTCGCATCGGCGAACATCGTCGTGTAGACCTCCCACGGATCGCCGTGGATCCGGTTCGGCATGTCCTTGCCACGGTAGGAAACGACGGTCAGCGGTTCCTGCCCGGTGACGCGCGCGCCGAACTCCCACGACGGGAATTTCGTGGTGCTGCCGATCTTGTTGACGATCGCCTGGTCGACAGAGATCGAGTCGGCCCACCCGGCCGGCCCGCCAGCGCCGGTGAAGCTGCCCGGTCCCAGCGAACCGCCGGTCAGCATCCCGCCCGGCCCTTTCATGTGCGGGCCGCCCGGCTGGTTAGGCAGATTGGTCGACGACATGTGCACGCCCTTGAGCACCAGCATCTTGCTCTGGTACGCCTGCAGCGGCATCAGGATGGGACTCAGCGTCAGCGGCGCGTCGGTCGCGGTGTCGCCGGGAAAGAATGCCGCCGGGATGGTGCCGTTGGCCGAGAAGATTCCGATGAAGCGTTTGGCTGCCGGCGCGCTGGCGTCGGCGCCGAACGCGGTGGCCGTCTTCCAGACCGGGCTGGTGAGGGCCATGGCGGTCGCGCCCATACCGCGCAGCAGGCGACGGCGGTTGAACTTCGTGCGCGAGTCGATCGGTGATTGGCGGTTCATGGCGACACCTGCGAATCGAGAGGACGGCGATAGAGGAACGCGTCGGTTTGCACCATCGCGGCGGGCAAGGCGTTGAGGCTGGCGCCGGCGGCGCGGAACTTGGTGCCGAGGTCGCTGATTGAGCATCCGTCGGCCGGTCCCTCGGTGCGCGTCAGCATGTAGCGGAACCACTGCGTGGCCATGCAGTCCTGCACCTCGCTGCTGGCGGCGAGTTTTTGTCCCAGCGCTGGAACGCCGTCGAAAGCGCCGTCGACGTCAGTGCCGGTGAGCTGGCCGCTGGCGTCGACCGGCTGGCCGTTGTCGACGGTGCGGTATTTTCCGACGGCGTCGTAGTTCTCGAAGCCGAGGCCGATGGGATCAATGAGCGTGTGACAACTCGCGCACGTGGCGACGCTTTCGTGCTCTTTGAACCGCTCGCGCGTCGAAACGCCGGGCATTACGTCGGGCGCCTTGGGAACGTTGGGCGGCGGCGGCGGCATATACTGGCAGAACAGATCCTCACGCACGAACTTGCCGCGGTAGACGGGCGAGCTGGAATCGGGCCTTGCCTGCAACGCCAGCAGTGCCGGCAACGTCAGCAAGCCCGACAGCGGACCGACGCCGGTCGGCTGCACCGTCTGGAACGACGATCCGGACACAGCGGCGCCGTAATAGCCGGCGAGATCTTGGTTAGCGACCACTTTCGCCGACGTGAGCAGCGACGTCAGCTTGCCGCCTTGGTTGTTGAGCACGTCGTCGAAGAATGCCTGTGCCTGCCCAATCATCGAATCCTTCAGCGTCGAGCTTCCCCAGGTCGGGAACATCGTCGCGTCCTTGGTCAGCGCGTCGACGTTCGCCAGTTGAACCCAGCTCGCCAGGAACCGCTGCACCACCGTCTGCCCCTTCGGATCAGTGAGCATCCACGACACCTGCGCCGCCACGCCGTCCTTCGTGTCCAGCGTCCCGGCCGCGGCGGCTGCCGTCAGCTTCGTGTCGGGCATCGTGTTCCATAGCGCGTAAGAAAGGCGCGCCGCCACCTCGTACCCCGACAGCTTGACGGCGTCGGACGCCACCTTGGTCGGCGTGCCGATCTCGACCAGGTACAAGAAGCGCGGCGACTGCAGCATCGCGCTGACCATCAGCTCGATTCCGTGCTGATAACTGGTCATGGCGCCGACGTCATAGACCTGAAGGTGTCGCTCGACGTCCGTCGGGTCGGTCAGCGGCGTTCGATAGGCGCGCGCGCCGAAGGTCTGCACGAACGTCTGGGCGCAGGTGCGCTGGTTGGCGCCCGCCGCGCAAGGGGCGAGGCTGTTCATCATTGTCGAGCTGCCTGCCACCGCGGCACCGACTGTGTCACCGGCGCGCTGAAGCGTCTGCAGGTCCGTCGGGCCGAGATCAGCCGGCCCGATCCCCAGCGAGGATGGACGCGCCGTGTCCGCGAAAACCGAGGCCAGGTTCGGGACGGTGCCGACCAGATCGCCGACCGTGCTCAGGTACTGATCCGGCGTCAGCAGACGCATCGTTGTCGCGCCCGGTTCAATGGCGTGATTCACGCACGCCGCCTGTGTCGGCATCGTCGGTATGACGGCTCCAGGGCCGCCACCGCCCGAGCCACCGCCTTGGCCGCCGCCGGGTTGGCCCCCGGGGTTGCCTATGCTGCCTATGCCGGTACACGCCGGCGCTGCCACCAGTGCCCACAACCCCAAACAAACAGCAGGTGTTCGCACGTCTGGTAAGAACCCCCAGGTCACCAGGATGGTTCATCGGCAGATTAAATGACAACTCAAATTACAAAAGCGCCGATTTTCTGCCTGCGGAAACTGCCTCTGATGTCTAATACTATCACGGTGATTTTGCTCAAACGACAGAGTGCAGCCGGCGCTGCGGCCACGCAGCCGGCGACCCTGAGTGACGAGCGCCTTTGTGACGCGCTGGCTGCCGGTGAAGTTTGGGCGGCCGACGTCCTATATGACCGGGTAGAGGAGATTGTCGGAACCGTGCTGTTTCAAGTCATCGGCCCCGCGGATCACGAACGCGACGACCTGATCCAGCAGGCATTGGAGAAAGTGATCAGCACGGTCGTCTCTGGACAGTTCGGGCGGCGCTGCAGCCTGAAATCCTGGGCCGCTCTGATTACCCAGCACGTGGCATTCGACGCCCTTCGCCTGCGCGCCCGCGAGCGAACGGTGCTTGATCGATCGATCGTTCCCGAAACGCTAGAGCTGGTAGCGGCCAACGATGAAACGCCAGAGCTGGCGCTGGATGTTCGCCGGCGAATGGAAAGCCTGCGTGCCGCGCTGGCGGCGACCAAGCGCGATCGCGCCGAGGCAGTACTTCTGCACGACGTGCTGGGGCACGAACTGACGGAGATCGCGCAGATGACCGGCGTGTCTGTGGCGGCGGCCCAGTCGCGCCTGGTGCGCGGAAGAAAAGATGTGGTGACCCGGATGCGGTCTGCGGAAGCGAAAGGAAAGGGGCGGAAGCAACATGGATGAGCAGAAGGTGGAGCTTTATTTACAAGAGATGAGAACGCTCATGAGACGGGACGAAGCGCCCAGCATGCGCTTGTTGCGTCGGCAAAAGGTATTGCCGGGCCTGCGGCAGCGGGTGCTCTTCGAACACGGTCGTCGACGGAAATTGCAGTTCTGGAATCGGATCGGAGTCGGCCTCTTGGCTTTTGGGACGGCGACGGGTTTGGTGGCGATCGCTCTTCGCCCGTCGCCGAAATTTCAAGCAGCGGCTGCTTTGCCCAGCCCCGCGATCGCCGAAGTGGGTGTGGCCGTTACCAGTGGCACCATCTTCGTCAACCAACCGGGAGGCAGCCGTCGTCAGGTCGCCGCCGGTCAAGACATCGATGTCACGGCCGAGGATGCGATTGAGACCGCCACCAGCAACGAGGGACAGGTGCGGTTGGCCAGCATCGCCAGCGTCCTTCTGCGCGAGGACACCAGCCTGGTCGACATCGCGACCCGGGCCGGCCAGGTCGATCGCATCCGGCTGGCGCACGGTAGCGTCCACCTGAAGGTGACCAAGCTGGCCGCTGATCGGCGGTTCCATGTGGTCACCGCAGACGCCGACGTGCAGGTGAAGGGCACGGAGTTCGACGTCAACCTGATCGCCGAACCGACGCCGCACACCTGTGTCCGGGTCCAGGAAGGTTTGGTGCAAGTGACGACGTCCAACGCGGCGATCAAGATGGTCGCCGCTGGCGAGACCTTCGGCTGCGGCGAAGGCGCCGCTCGGCCGACGACGACGGTGGCACCTCCCGCGCCTGCACCGCGCCCGGAGCACCACGTGCGTACCATGGCGGCCAGCGACCTGCGCATGCAGAACGAGCTCTTTCAACGCGCGCTCAGCGACGAGCACGCGGGTCTGTATGCGCAAGCGGGTGAGGTCTATCGCGGGTTGCTTCGTCGCTATCCGGCGGGGCCGCTGGCGGTTCAGGCGCGGGCGAACCTGGCGGCGATGCCGCAAGAACGTTAGCGCCCTCGGCTAACTTCAGACGCGGACGGAAGCGAAAGATCGGCACCGACGGTGGCGTGATAGATTCGCGGGGGAAACCGGCTTCTGGATGATTCTCCCCCCCTGCGTATCCATCCAGCTCAATGTCAGTGAGCCGTCGCCGGCCAGCGCGGCGATCATCGAAGAGCGCTGCGACGCCGTCCTCGGCGAGGCCCGCTGTCAGGTCACCGTCGGACAGCCGCCGCCGGCGCAGGAGGGCGTGGCGTGCTGGACAGCCACCGTCGCCGCTGCCGGCGACGCGCCACTGACCGCCTCAGTGTTGCTTCGCAATCCCGCTTACCCCGATCGCCGAGAGGTCCGGCGTAGCGTCGAATTTCGCCAGCGCGACGCGCCGTCTGATCGATGGGCCACCATGGGCTTGCTGATCGCCGCGCTGGTGACCATCGAAGAACATTCGGCGAACCCACTTCCTGATGATTCGGAAGAACGCGCCAAGCGCGAGCGTGACGCCCAGCGCGCGGCCGACCTGTTGCGCGCGTCGCAGCCGCCGCCGGCGATGCCCTCGCGTTTTGTCATGGACGTGCGCGCCGCCGGGTTACTGGCCACCGGTATGATGCCCGGCGTGGTCTGGGGCCTGCGCGCCGAGCTTGCGGCCGGTACCCGCCACGTGGTGGGACTGGCCCGCGTTTCCTACTTGCCGAGCCGCACCGACTCGGCGCCTACCGACATGCGCGAAGGCGCCGACTTCCGGCTGGTTGCCCCTGGCCTGGGCGGTTGCTGGATCGGCGGCGGTGCGCGGCGCCTCTCGGCACGCCTATGCATCGGCGGCGATTTGAACATCTCCAAGGTGCAAGGCTTCGGCGTCTCGCTGCCGACTGGCCACACAGTGGACTGGGGGGCGCTGTGGGCTGGCATTGGATTGCAGCTTCGACTGTTTTCCCACGCCGTCCTGGCCGCCAGCCTGGAAGGAACGGCCGCCATCGCCAGGCCGTCGTTCACCCTCAACAGCGGAGATTTTTATTCCATCCCGCCGTTCGGAGCCTACGCGTCGCTGGGACTGGCGGTGCCCTATTAACATCGGCGTCACGCCGCGGGTCACCTCAAAAGCGGGGGGCGATTCCGACCGGTAACGCCCCGTCCCGAACAGAAAACGAGACGGTCTTCCGATGCTAGAAAAAAAGTTCGCACTAACTTGACGACATCGTGGACAATTGTGCGAGA
>DASXQB010000249.1:0-6174 GCA_036493295.1 Polyangia bacterium
GCCGGAACCGGCGCCGCCCGCGAGGCGTCTGCGGGCGCGCCGATCTCGAGGGCCATCGACAACGGCGTCGCCGCATCGCCGGCCAGGCGCAACGAGACATCGCCGATCATCTGTCCGTCGACGACCAGCGCCTGCGACGAGGCGTCAAGGCGCAGAGTGGGTGCCGCCACCGTCCCGTACAGCTGCAACGACAGCGCGACCTTGCCTGACCACCGCCGCGCCACCGACAGTCGCGCTGCCGTCAGCAACGGCGACAGATCGGTGGCGGGCATCGTCAGGTCCAGGTCGAACGGCCCGCGCCCCGCGCCCAGCGGCCAGGCCGTCGGCAGATCGAAGCGGGCGCGCACCGACGTTCCCAAGCCCTGGGCGGCGACGTGCCCGCGGGCGCGCCCGCCGCCATAATGTCCGTCGAGGTCAAGCGACAGATTGCGATGGTCGCCGAACCGGCCGCCGACCAAACTGATCGTCGCCTGCCCGCGCGGCCGGTCCAGCGTGCCGGCCACCTGCGCGTGCACGTCCAACTGGCCGGCCAGCACCAGCCGCAGCGGCAGCAGCGATCGCGGAATGGCGCCGAGATCGATGTGTTCAAGGGCGATGGTCGCCTGCAGACGATCGCCGCGCTTGTCCATGGTGGCCGCGATCCGCTGCGGGCCGGCGCGCAGGTCCCAGCCTTCGACCGCCAGCCGCTCGCCGCCGAAGACCAACCGCGCCGGCCCGCTGAGGCGCCAGCGCACCGTCGGATAGCGCAGGTCGAAACGATCGATGGCCACCGATCGCCGATCGGCGCCCCAGGTGCCGGCGGCGGCCAGCGACAGCGGCGTGGCGCCACCGACCTGGGCGTCGAGGGCCAGGCGCCGGCCGGCGGTGCGAAGATTGACGGCCAGCCTTTGCCAGCTCCTCCCGTTTATTTTCGCGCCGGCCACCGTCAGGCGGCCGCTGGCGCTCTGGGGCACGTGCAGCTCGGGCAGGCGGGCGAACAGCGACAGCGCCTCCAGACGATCGCCGCCCACCGACAGGCGCGGGAAAAGCGCGCGCGCCTCGACGCCCGGAGCGTCGGCGGTTCCGAACAGCGACAGCGAGACCTGACCCACCCCGGCGACGGGCGGCAGCCGCACGGATTCGAAGCCGGCGGCGGTCTGGCTGGCCCGACGCAGATTCGTCGCCGCGATCCCGACGTGCAGATCCACGCGCTCGGGTCCGGCCTGGCCCTGCCCCGTCACCTCGATCCCCGGCAGCGACGCGCGCAGCTCGGTGAGCTGAAAATGGCCGTGGTCCGCGTTCACCCGCAGCGCCAGCGGCCCCACGACGGCGCCGCCCAGCGTTCCCGCCGGCATGGTGACGGACAGCGCGCCGCTCAGCGCGCGCCGATTCTTCCCTCCGCCATCGGCCTGTGCTTTCAGCGACAGCGCCGACCGCGGCAGGCCCTCGAAAAGGCCGCCCAGATCCAGATTCTTGATGGTCACGCGCAGCGGGCGCACCTCGGCCGTCGCCGGTTGCGCGGCGCCCTGCGCGGCCAGCGCCCCGGCGGCGCTGTCGACGGTGGCGGCAAAATGAATCGCCGAGCCGTCGCGCTGGCCGTCGGCGGCGACATCAATCGGCACGCGCAACCGCAGCGCCGGCGCCAGCGCGCGCACCAACGCCGGCGTCAGGTGCGCGCGCGACACGCGTACGCCGGAGCGCGCGGCGTCGTCCGTGCGCAGGGCGGCCTCGACGCTCGCGTCGCCCACCGTCGCCGTCAGCGACAGCGTGCGCCGATCGCCGTGACCGTCGCCGCTCGCGCGTACGGACAGCGGCGCCGCCAGCGGTGACAGAGCGGCGCCGTCCAGTTGCACGGCCAGCGAAAAATCCGGCGGCCCGGCCTGGTAGTGGGCATGGCCGGTGATCGCCAGATTCCCCACCCGCACCGTCCGCGGCGCGCCCGATCCCGCGGACTGAAATTGGACCAGGCCGTCGGACAGCCGCAACGCCGCCAGGTCCACGCGCAGGCCTCCAGCCGACGGCGGTTTTTTTTCCGCACCGGCGGCCGGCGCCGCCGGACGCGGCTGGCGGGACGAAAGCGCGCGGGTCAGGTTCAGGCCGTATTCGTCCTGGCGCAGAAACAGCGACGGGCCGTCGACGTCGACGCGGCGAAGGTCGACATGACCGCGCAGCAGCGACCAGGGGGAAAATGCCACCTCGATCCGGCGCACGCCCGCCACCCGCTCTTGATCGGGCCCGCGCAGGTCAAGGTCGTCGATCGTCAGGTGGTCGCCGCCGAAACGGAAGCGGCCGATCTCCAGCCGGCCGGCGATGGCGGCGTTGATTCGCGGCAACGCCAGCCGTCGCGCGAGATCGCCGCCCCAGTCGGTGCGCAGGATGGTCACGGTGGCGCCGACCACCAGCGCGACGGTCGCCACCAGCGTCATCAGCACCGCGATCGCGATGGGCCACGCGCGCTTCAAAATGCCTCCCCGATCGAGATGTGCAGGACACACAGGTTGTCGGTGACCTTGCCGTCGCCGCCCGATCCGCCCAGGCCAAAGCAGCTGTCGTCCACCTTGTAACTCTGGGCGACGATCTTGCCGGTGGCGTCGACGGCGAACAGCGGCGGCGGCCGTCCCAGCTGCAGGCGGCGGGCGAAGTCGATGCGCACCGGACCCACGGGCGTCAGGTAACGCAGGCCGAAGCCGACCGCCACCAGTACGTGGGCAAAGTCGCTGGGGTGAACCCGCCCCTGCGTCACCTGACCGAAGTCGGTGAACACCGCCAGGATCAGGTTCGGCGTCACCGCGTAGCGGATCTCGCCGCTGCCATCGATGAGGCCGTTGCCACCGATGGGCAGCGTGACGATCGGCGGGTTCGGATTGCTCAGCGACGCGGGCAGCTGCGAGACCAGCAAGGGCGAAAGCCGCCGGTCATTGAACCCGCGCATCGACTGTGCTCCGCCACCGTAAAAACGCGTCACCACCGCGCTGTCGTCGGGATTTCCCGACGTCGGGATCAGCTCGCCGACCTTGAGCCGCGCGGCGAAGGTCAGCGGCGCATCGTCGCCGACGCTGAAGTAGCCGCGCACGTCGGGCAGCACGCGGAAATAGTTGAAGTCGCCTTGCAACGGGCCGCCGCCCTGCTGCAGCTCGAGGCTGCCGTAAAAGCCTCTGCGCGGCTCGACCGCGTTGTCGCGGCGATCCCAGGTGACCACTTCCTCGAGATACGACAGCCAGACGAAGCAGCTGCTGCCGGTGGCGTGACAACCCAGCGTCAGCGGCGCCGTCAGCACGCCCGAGCCGGGCGGGCCATTGAGCTCGTCGCCTTGCAGGTGGTGCGACGGATAGATCGACAGCGACGCCCGCGGCTGCCAGATCACGCCGTTGCCCAGGTGGCCGCCGAGATCGTTGTACGTCTGCTCCAGCGTGCGCGCCCCTTCGATGGTGCTGTTCTCGCGCAGCGAAGGTCGGCCCAGAAACCGCGGCTGCTGAAACTCGAGGCGCAGGCGCGCGATGGGACCGTTGCGAAGGGCGATGCTCTGATCGTCGGTGACCACCGCGTAGGTGTTGGGGATGAACGCCCACCCCGCTTCGGCGTGGATGGTCAGCCGGCGCATGCCACCCAGGAAGTTCCGGTTGGTCCATTCGCCGATCAGGCGCCCCTCGTTGCGAATTTGATCCAGGCGAAAACCGGCGCCCAGCTTCAGCGTGTGCAGCGGCGCCTGGCGCGTCTCGACCAGGACGTCGATGCGGCCAGTCTGCGGATCGGGCGGCGCGGTCGTCACCTTGACGGCGGCGAAGACGCCCAGGTTCGAGATCCGCCGCTGCGCCTCGGTCAAGGATTCTTCCGAATAAAGCGCGCCCTCCGGAATGGCCAGGCGCACCTGTTCCCAGATCCACCACGGCTGGATGCTGGCGCCCTGGCCATTGTCGACGCGGATGCTCCCGAACCGATAAATCGCGCCCGGGGTCACCAGCAGCGTGCACGCCGCCTGCCGCGTCCCCACGTCGATCAGGGCCGAGCCGTCGACGGCGGCGTCGGCGTAGCCACGGTTGCGCAGCGTGGTCCGCAACAATTGCTTGGCGGCGGCCCAGGCTTCTTCGTCGAACACCGCCCCCACCTTCACTGGCAGGTCCGCTTGCAGCGCGCGGCGATCCGCCTCCGGCAGCGTCTGCAGGCCCTGCACGTCCAGCGAACCGATGCGCGTCGGCTGGCCCTCGCGCACGTCCACTTCCAGAGCCACGCCGTTGCGCGGCTGGGGCGTCACCCGATCGCGGTCGATCTCCGCCTGGTAATAACCGTGGCTGCCATAGAGCCGTTTGATTCGCTGCAGATCGACCTCCCAGATCACCGGATCGAAATAGCGCTTCCCGGCGAACGGCCACCAGCCGGTCTTTGTGGTGAGAATCTTCTTTTCGATCTGGCGATCCGACAGCGCGGCATTGCCGTTGATGGTCAACTTGCGCACCACCGGCTCGGCTCGCTTGGGCGAAGACGCGCAGGCCACCACCCCCACCGCGATCAGAACCGCGGCGCCAGCCGTGACTCCGAACGAGCCGCCCCGCCTCACGGGTCGTCGGCAACAGCGATCGTGCTGAGCGCGGCGTTCGCGCCCGATGGAGGACACCTCTCCCTGAACCTGTGCCCGCCCGTATCAAGCGCAAGAGACCCCGCACGAAAATCACGAGCTTGTCGTCGCGAGTGGCGGGCAACACATTCGGAGCGATGCGAAGACGAGATCGGGTCGGACGAGCGCCACGTGCTCGCGGTGAACCGTGGCCGCGGCGCTGACGATGGTTTCCAGGGTCGCGGTGGCGGCGGGCGTGAGCAGCGCCGTCGTGGTCGCGGCAGATCTTGTGACGGGGCGACGGCAGAAGATGCGGATCATGAACGCGGTGTGGCCGCTGACGGCGCTCTGGGCGGGCCCGCTTGGTCTCGGGGCATATTTTCGATTCGGACGCGCGCCTCGGAGGCACCATCCGCCGGGCGCGGGGCGGCCGCAGTCTTTTTCCGTCGCCGTCGGGAAAGCGACCACTCATTGTGGCAGCGGCTGCGCGCTCGGAGATCTCCTGGCCGAATCTTTCGCAGCGCTCGTGCCCCTGACGTTGTTCGGGCAGCGCCTCTTTGGATCCTGGGCGTACGATTTTATCGCGGCGTACGTCCTGGGCATCGTGTTTCAGTACTTCACGATCAAGCAGATGAGCGATCCGTCGCGCGGCCAGGCGTTGCTGCGGGCGGTGAAAGCGGACACGCTGTCGCTGCTGGCCTGGCAGGTGGGGATGTACGGCTGGATGGCGATCGCGCGGTTCGTGATCTTCGGCCGCGACCTACCCAAAACCAGCCCGGTCTTTTGGTTCATGATGCAGCTCGGGATGTTGCTGGGCTTCGCAACCGCCTATCCCGTCAATTGGTGGCTGCTTCGCCGCGGCATCAAAGAACCGATGTAGCCGCAGCCGGTTCAGCGCAGCCCACTGGCGGGAAGCGCGACAGGATACAAAATTGCGCCAACCATAGTTGCGGCCGAGTTCTTACTTCCAAACTCTCTCGCCCAGGCCCGGACCTTCCCCTCGTCGGAGAACGCCGTACGTTTGACGATGGAGGAGGGGAAGATGAATGCTTTGAGAGTCGGTCTGCATGCAATCCGCGGGGGGCGAACAACGTGACGGCCATGGTGCCCCGAATTGTCAATTTCCTGCTCGGGCTGTGGCTGATCGTTTCGGCCTTCATCTGGCCCCATCTGGCTGCCCAAAAAGCGAACGCTATCGCCAGCGGCATGCTGGCGGCCATTTTTGCCGGGTCGGGCCTCCTCGATCGGCAGGTGCGCTACCTGAACCTCATCATCGGGGCGTGGTTGGTCAGCTCGGGGATTTATATGATGCATTTTCGCTCCGCGACGATGTGGAACGGGGTGGTGATCGGAATTGCGTTGAGCGCTGTCGCCGTCCTCCCAGGACGGCAGCGAAAAACTGCCGGACGGGCGTGAAGCCAAACTTGCAAGCGGGCCTCGAGCCTGATCAGGCAAGCCGCGGCGCGAGTCGTACCGGGCGCAGGCATTCAACGGCGTCGTTCCGCGTCGCGCGCGGCCACGCCCGCGGCGTTGGCGCCGCACATCCCGTGAGCGCCGGGTCCGGGCGGGGTAGCCGCCGAGCAGAGGTATACGCCGGGGACGCCGACTCGGTACGGGGAGAGTGTGCTGCGCGGACCGAACAC
>DASXQB010000250.1:0-8907 GCA_036493295.1 Polyangia bacterium
TCCAGGGTGCCGGCCACGCGGCGGCGGTGTTCGGCGTGGCCTTCGTGTTGCTGTTCTTCGTGTTCATCCCGCTGCAAAAGCGTTCGCTGGTCGCCGGGCTGGCGATCTCCGAGTGGGCGGGCATGCTGGGTCTGGTCGTGGTCTATGCGCGGGTGGTGGCGATTCCGCTGCGCGACGTGCTGGTGCTGCGGCGGCCGGCGCCGCGAGCGCTGCTGGGCGCGGCGCTGATCGGCGTGTCGGCCTGGGCGGTGGTGGGCACGCTGGCCAACTGGATTGCCCCCGCTCCCACCGAAGTCGTCGAGGAGCTGCGCAAGGTGGTGGTCCCCGGCGACCAGTCGCGCGGAATCTTCGCCACCTTGCTGCTGATGGCGGTGACGCCGGCCGTGTGCGAGGAGGCGCTGTTCCGCGGTCCCATCCTGCGCGGCCTGGCGGCGCGTTTTTCGCCCCTGGCGTCGGCGGTGATCACCGGCTTGCTGTTCGGCCTCTACCACGTCGACGTCTGGCGCTTGCTGCCCACCGGCGTCTTGGGCGTCATCCTGTCGCTGGTGGCGCTGGAAAGCGGCTCGATCCTACCGTCGATGCTGGCCCACGCGCTGAACAACGCCTGCCTGATTGTGCTCGCCCACCTACATTGGGACGACGCCGCGACCAACCTGAAGGGGCCAGCCCAGGCCGGGCTGTTCGTGCTGGCGGCGCTGGTGCTGGCGCTGGGCGCCGTGCTGGTGCGACGGTCGGGGTCTCACGGCGCAGCCGGACGACCATTGTAGCCCAGTTCACACAGATTTCCTTGTTCGGAGCGGCGTTGATTGCTAGAAGGACCCGAGGGAACTATGGGAACTGCTGACGAAAAACGCGCGTTGGGCTTGCTGAGAAAATGCGACGTTCTCGCCGACATCTCGATGGAGATTCTGCAGCAGCTGACACCCAATGTGAAGGTGGGCACCTTCCGCCCACGCCAGGTGATCTACTTGCCCGGCGACCGCGCGCAAGGCGTGCACTTCCTGTCGTCGGGGCGGATCAAGATCTCCAAGGTCACTCGCGACGGCAAAGAGCTGACCCTGGCCTATCGATCAGAAGGCGACTTCTTTGGTGAGCCCTGCCTGCTGGAAGGCGGCCCGCGCGAGGAGATGGCCGAGGCGATGGATCCGTCGCTGACCGTCGAGGTTGACCGCGAGCTTCTGGATCAGCTGCTGCGCACGAATGGGTTAGCTGCCTATCGATTTTCGCGCGCGCTGATCGCTCGCCGCAAAGATCTAGAGACGCGCGTCGAGCAGCTCATCTTCAAAGACGTGGGCTCGAAGCTGGCCGAGCTGCTGCTGACCCTGGGCGTGGAACACGGCATCGCCGATCAGCGCGGTACGGTCGTCGGGTTGAAGATCACCCACCAGGAAATGGCCAACCTGATCGGGTCGACGCGCGAGACGGTGTCTCTGACGCTGTCGCAATTCAAGCGCAAGGGTTTGATCCAGACCGAGGGACGCAAAGTTATTTTGGCGGACCCCGAAGGCCTCCGGGCAATCGCGTAGCGGCGCCGCTCAAATGTTGGATCTCGTCGAGGAGCTCCGGAGCATCATCACCGGCCTCGACCAGCGGTAGTGCCATGGCGGTTCACGGCTACCCGCGGGCAACCGTGGACATTGACCTGCTGATTCAGGCGGGCGATCTGGACCGGGCAAGGCGGCGCGGTGCAAATCCGCCAAATCTCAAAAGTTGTCGACGCACGCCAGATCCTGTCGCTGGATTTGCTGATCGTCACGGACGCCATGCAGGAAGCCTGGGACGGACGCCAGACGATGGAATGGGATTTCAAGCGTCTGGCCGGAGGCGGCGATGAAGGTTGATATGTCGCCGCAGGCGATCACCGACCGCCTGCGCATGGTCGGCGAGCTGACGAAGTTGTGTCTCGCGCTCGGAAACGCGCGACCAAGCTAGCTCTGCCCGCCGGCGCGCCGCGGCCCGATCCGTGGGCCGCCTATCGTTCGTGCGGCATGCGGTCGCGGGGGCCGCGGAAGTATTGCATGGGTGAGTAGAAGCGGAAGTTCGAGACGCGGCTGGTGTAGACGCAGGCGTAGGCTTCGACCTGTTCGCCGAATTTGCTGATCTCGTAGCCCTCGCGAAAAAGCGGGCCCCAGTGCGGGTTGAACACGTCGTCGATGGCGTCTTCGACCTGGTGGTGCTGCACGGTGGCGGCGCGCAGCTCCTTGCGCAGGCGCTCGATCTCTTCTTTCACCGCTTTTTTGGCGGTTTTCAGCGACGCCGCGGCGCCGTCGTGGTCGCTCAGCTTCTGCAATGACCGCATGGCGCTCTGGCGTTCGTTCAACTCGGCGTCAAGGTGCACGAGCTGGCTGTCCAGCTGGCTCAGCAACGTCAGGTCCTTGCGCTGGTGATCGTACGTCGCCACCTCGTGCTCCAGCTCTTGCAGCACCATCGCGGTCCGCCAGTTGGAGGACTTTCGCGAGCGCAGCATGTCGCCGTAGATGTGGTCGCCGACGAACAGCACGCGATCGCCGCTGGCCCGGGCGCGCACCTGGAACTCTTTCAGGTTGCCGCCCGCATAAACCCGCCCGCGCACGAACGGCCCGGTCGAGCTTTGCACCAGCGGCAAACCCTCGGCGTCGAGATCGACGAACGGGCGCGCCTCGGTGAAAAACTCCGGCTTGCCGGCGCTGACCACCACCACGTCAAAGTAGTTTCGCCACGAGGGATACGCCGCCAGCGTGCCGTCCAGCAGATAGCCCATCAACTGCGCCGTGTAGTCCCACGCCGAATTGGTCAGCAGAAAAAGCCGCTTTCCCGACGAGCGAAACTTGTGCAACGTCTCGGCCAGCGCCGGATCGCGCACGATGTAATCGGACAGCCCGACGCTGACGATGGTCTTGATCGACCCGTCTCGGTGGGCAAGGTCGATGCACTCGCGGATGTGTTCCCACAGCGTGTTGTAGGCGGGTTTGGCCGGCCCGTCGGTGCGATCGAAGTAGTCGACCAGACAGCCGTACAAGACCGCCTCGGGCAGCGCGAACAGCGAATCGATCCAGGCGTAGCGCCGGTTGGACAGACGCGTGCGCTCACTCTGATACAGCTCGGACACCTTGGCTCTGTCGATCGGCGAAAGCCCGTGGCGCGCGCGACCCGGGAAACCGTAGCGATCGGGTTTGAAGATGTTGCCGTTCTCCCGATCGACGACCAGCCCGCGAATGGCCAGCATCGGATCGTACGTCAAGGCGCGAATGGCCGCCGGATAACCCTTGGCGCTGATCAGCTTGTCCAACGTGGCGCGCATCGACAGCTCTTCGATGCGGGCCTGGTTGTACAGGGCCAGCGTGTAGTCCATGTCGAAGCCCACCATCTCGATGCGATCGAGGCGGAGGTTGCGGTTGACGTAGACGCGATTTGCCCGCGGGACATCAAGCGGACGCGTGACGGAACGGATCACATCGGTCGAAAGCGACGGCGCGATCGCGGTCGCCTCAGCGGCGCTGGCCATTTTCCCTCATTTTATCACGGGGGATCCGGCGGCGCCGGGTCGGTTCAGGTAAAGTCCAGACGTGCTCGTCGCGCTGGGACAAATCAATCCGACCATCGGCGACTTCGCAGGAAACTTGCGCCTGATCGAAACCGCCCTGGACGCGGCGACGGCGCGCGGCGCGGACCTGCTGGTGTTGCCCGAGCTGGCGTTGTGCGGGTATCCGCCCAAAGATCTGCTGGAACGGCCGGCGTTCCTGGATGCGGCCACCGCGGCGCTGCGCACGCTGGCGGCGCGCGTGGCCGAAAAGCAAACCCACACGGCGGTGCTGGTGGGTTTTCCTGAACCGCTGGCCAACGTGGTCGACGGCCGCCGGGTGGCCAACGCCGCGGCGCTGATTGACGGCGGCCAGATCATCTCCACCACCCGCAAGGCGCTGCTGCCGACGTACGACGTGTTCGACGAATGGCGCTACTTCGTTCCCGCCAGCATCGTTTCGGCTACCCCGTTTCGCGGCCGGCGGCTGGGCATTTCGATCTGCGAGGACATCTGGAACGACGCCGACTTCTGGCCGCAGCGTCTGTATCGCAGCGATCCCATCGAGGCGCTGGTGGCCGACGGCGCGGAGATCATCATCAACGTCTCGGCCTCGCCGTACACCATCGACAAGCGCCACCTGCGGCCGCGCATGCTGGCAGCGACGGCGCGGCGCTGGCAGCGCCCGCTGGTCTACGTCAATCAGGTGGGCGGCCAGGACGATCTGATCTTCGACGGCGCCAGTCTCGTCTGCGACGCCACCGGCACGGTCATCGCCCGCGCCGCCGAGCATGCCGCGGATCTGATCTTCTGCGATCTCGTTACGCAGACCGGCGACCGCCAGCCATTCGAAGAATCCGATCTGCTGTCGGCGCTGGACGCGCTGACCCTGGGCACGCGCGACTATGCTCGGCGCTGCGGATTTTCGCAGGCGTTGCTTGGCCTGTCGGGAGGGATCGATTCGGCGCTGGTGGCGTGCATCGCGGCGCGTGCGCTGGGACCGCGCAATGTTCTGGGCGTCGCCATGCCGTCGCGCTACTCGTCGCCTGGATCGTTGGCCGACGCGGCGGCGCTGGCGGCGAATCTCGGCATCGAGCACACGGTGATCTCCATCGAGCCGATGTTCGCCGCGTACATGGAATCGCTGGCTCCGGCGTTCGCCGCCTTTGCCGCGCCCGGCGAGAGCAGCGCCGCCGCCGGGGACGCCACCACGCTGGCGCACGAGAATCTGCAAGCGCGCGTGCGCGGCGCGATGCTGATGGCGCTGTCGAACCGTCACGGCAAGCTGCTGCTGACCACCGGCAACAAAAGCGAGCTGGCCACCGGATACTGCACCCTGTACGGCGACATGGCGGGCGGCCTGGCGGTGATCAGCGACGCGCCGAAGACGCTGGTCTACAAGCTGGCCTACGCCATCAACGCCGGCGGGGCGGTGATCCCCGAATCCACCATGACCAAGGCGCCGTCCGCCGAGCTGCGCCCCGATCAAACCGATCAAGACTCGCTGCCACCGTATGACGTGCTTGATCGCATCCTGGACGCACACCTGGAACACGGCCTCGATGCCCAGGCGCTGGTGGCCGCGGGGTACGACGCGGCGGTGGTGGCGGATGTTTTGCGCCGCGTGCGCGTGAGCGAATACAAACGCCGGCAGATGCCGCCGGGTTTGAAGATCACCGGCAAGGCGTTCGGGCCGGGCCGGCGGTTTCCCATCGCCCAGGCCTTTCGCGGCTGACGTCGGCGCCGCGCGCGCTTGACTGGCGGGCCAATGCTTGTATGTTCCGCGGCCGGTTTTCGCAACAGCGAGGAGACACATGCGCGCAGTCATCGCCGTATTGCCAGGGGATGGAATCGGACCGGAAGTGGTCGCCGAGGCGATCAAGGTCCTGGACGCGGTCGGCGCCAAGTTCGGTCACGAGTTCGTGCGCCGCGAGGCCTTGATCGGCGGCTGCGCCATCGACCAGACCGGCAGCGCGCTGCCCGCCGAGACGCTGGAGCTGTGCCGCGGCGCTGACGCCGTTTTGCTGGGCGCGGTGGGCGGCCCGAAGTGGGACGACCCACGCGCCAAGGTGCGACCTGAGCAGGGCCTGCTGGCCATTCGCAAGGGACTTGGTCTCTACGCCAACCTTCGCCCGGTGACAGTGAACCCGAAGCTGCTGCGCGCATCGCCCCTGCGGCCCGAGCTTCTGGCCGGTGTCGATCTGGTCGTCGTGCGCGAGCTGACTGGCGGCATCTACTTTGGTGAAAAGCTGCGCGACAAAGATCGCGCCGTTGACACCTGCGTCTACACCGAGGGCGAGGTCGAACGCATCGTGCGCGCCGCCGGCAAGCTGGCCCGCGGCCGCCGTAAGAAGCTGACCTCCGTCGACAAGGCCAACGTCCTCGAAACGTCGCGTCTGTGGCGCGAAGTCACCGAGCGCGTGGTGAAGGCGGAGTTTCCCGACCTGACCCTGTCGAACATGCTGGTCGACGCCTGCGCCATGCACCTCATCCGCAAGCCGGCCGATTTTGACGTCATCGTCACCGAGAACATGTTCGGCGACATCCTCACCGACGAGGCGTCGATGCTGGCGGGGTCGATGGGCATGCTGCCCTCGGCGTCGCTGGGCGACGGCACGCGCGGCCTTTACGAGCCAATTCACGGCTCGGCGCCCGACATCGCTGGCAAGGGCGTGGCCAACCCGTACGCCACCATTCTCAGCGTCGCCATGCTGCTGCGCCATTCGCTGAACCTGACCAAAGAAGCGGCCGCCGTCGAAGCGGCGGTTTCAGGCGCCATCGATCGCGGCGTCTTGCCGGGCGACATCGCCGCCGCCGGAGGCGTCACCGCGGCCTCCACCGCGCAGGCGGGCGCAGCGGTGTTAAGCGCGCTGGCGTAGGCGATCGTTTTTCAGCGGCGGCGCAGCGATTCGTAAACCGCCGCCACGCGCGCGGCGATGGCGCCAGCGTCGAAGGCTTGGGCGCGCTGCTTTCCGTTTTCACCCAGGCGGGCGCGCATGACCTGATCGTCGGCCAGGCGTGAGATCTTCGCGGCGAAGTCGTCGGCGTCGCCGGGCCGCGCGATCAGGCCGCAGCGATCGCCTTCGATCAATTCGGGCAGCGCGCCTTCATCGGTGACCACGGCCGGGCGGCCGGCGGCCAGCGCTTCGCCCACCACCCGGCCGAACCCTTCGTGGCGCGACGACAGCACGAAAATATCCAGCGCCGCCATCACCGCCGGTATGTCGCGCCGGGCGCCGGCAAAGCACAGCCGATCAGCCACGCCGACCTGGCCCGCCAGCGCCCGCACCCGCGCGAAATACTCCTCCTCGACGGGCATCTCGGCCACGCCCACCACGGCGAAGCGCGCCTGGGGCCGCGCGCGCGCCACGACGGCGCAGGCGCGCACGAACGTCTCGACGTCCTTGCGCGGGTGAATGCGGCCGACGGTGCCGATCAATAACTGTCCCGGCGCCGCGCCCAGCTCGGCCCGCACGCGCGCGCCTGCCGCCGCATCGCCGGCCCCAGCGGCCCCGAACGCCGCGATCTCGATCGGGTTGTAGATGACCTGCACCTTGGGATTGCCGGCGGCGCCGAAGATGGCGGCGGCGGTGGCGTGCGAAATACAAAACACCTGCGCCGACAAACCCAGCCACAACCGGGTCAGCGCCGCGAACACCGCGCGCGGTTCGGCCAGCGTGTTGCCGCGATAATGCAAGATGTGCGGGATGCGCAAGGCCTGCGCCGCCAGCGCGCCGTCCAGCACCACCTCCATGTTGGTGTGAATCAGCGACGCCTGCACCTCCCGAGCGATGCGCGCGACGGCCACCGCGCCCCGCCCCAGCTGCAGCGGCAGCCGGGCAATCTCGGCCGGCGCCAGCTGTCGGTGCAGGACCGTCAGGGGCGCGAAGTGCACCGTGGCGCCCAATGCGCGATACCGCGGCACCGACGGCCCGTCGGCGGGAAGCACCACGTGCGGTTCTATCCCCAGCGGCACCAGCCGCCCCAGCAGCGCCAGCAGGCTTTCGTCCGGCCCACTGACCTGCTGCGAGAACGGGTTGACGTAGACGATGCGCAAAAAAATCCGTCCGGCGGCGGCGTTACGCCTGCAGCAGCGACCGCACGTCGACGAAAGCCATGCCGGCGCGGCGGGCAGCTTCCAGCCCCAGGTCGGTGTCTTCGTAGACGGTGCACGCCTCGGCGGCCACGCCCAGACGGCGGGCGGCTTCCAAAAACACGTCGGGCTCGGGTTTGTGGCGGGTGGTGTCCTCGGCGGCGACGACGGCCTGGAACCAGTCGGCGATCTTGATAATGCCCAGCGTTCGTTCGACCAGGTGCCGGCGGCCGCCCGAGGCGATGGCCATGGCGCCGTGGCTGCGGCAGGCGCGGGCGATGTCCACCACCTTTTGAATGGGACGAATGACACCCGGTCGCGACAGTTGATCGATGAAGGCCTGCTCTTTTTCCAGCGCCACCGTCTGTGCATCGACGGCGATGCCCGCTTCGCCCACCAGCAGCTCGGCGATCTTGCGGGTGGGAACGCCACCCAACGAATAGAAGCGGTCCTCCGGAAACGTCAGGCCATAACGGGCGGCGATGGCGGTCCAGGCGGCAAAGTGGGCCGGCATGGTGTCGGCCAGCGTGCCGTCGAGATCGAAGATGAAACCCTTTTTCATGGCGGACCGAGGCCACTCTGCGAAGACCAGCCGCCGTAAGTCAAGAGGGGCGCGGAAAGATCAATTAGACTGAGGGCGCATGCCTACGTGCCCGACGTGCCAGACCGAATACCCGCCCGGGGTGACGGTGTGCCCGAAGGACGGGGCGGCGCTGGACGGGGCGGCGCTGGATGGGCCAGCGGCGACGGCAGCGGCAGCGCCGGAGCCGCGCGCGACCGCGCTGGCAACCGCCGCAGCGCCGGCCGCGGCAACGCGAACGCCGACGCCGGAGTCATTCGATCCGTTGCTGGGATCGACCTTGGCCGGGCGCTACCTGATTCTTCGCCGCATCGGCGAAGGCGGGATGGGTGCGGTCTACGAAGCCAAGCACACCCTGATCGGCAAGCGCATCGCCGTGAAGGTGCTGCTGGAAAAATTCCACGCCAAGAGCGACTTCGTCGCCCGCCTGCTGCAAGAGGCGCGGCTGGCCAGCTCCATCGGCCACGAGAACATCGTCGACGTCACCGACTTTGGCACCACCGACGACGGACGATCGTTCGTCATCATGGAATTCCTCGACGGCGAACCGCTGGCCCAGCTGGTGATGCGCGACGCGCCGCTGCCGGTCGAGCGCAGCTTGCGCATCGCTCGCCAGGTGGCCAGCGCGCTCGGCGCGGCGCACGCCAAGGGGATTTTTCACCGCGACGTCAAACCGGAGAACGTCTATCTGGTCAAACGCGGCGACGCCGACTTTGTGAAGGTGGTGGACTTCGG
>DASXQB010000251.1:0-12753 GCA_036493295.1 Polyangia bacterium
CTGCTCGATCGATCGTGGTGCCGTCGCCCAGCTGGCCCTGATCGTTGGCGCCCCAGCATTGCAGTGACCGGTCAGCGGCCACCGCGCAGCTGTGGCGATCACCGGCGGCGATGCGCGTGCTGCCCGCGGCCGCGCTGACCACGGTGGGCACCGGATCGTCGATCAGGCTGCCCGGTCCGATCTGTCCCGAGCCGCCCCGCCCCCAGCAAAAAATATCGTTGGCGGCGCGCGCGCACGAATGATCAGCGCCGCCCGCCACCTGCGTGGCGGCGAGCGGAATTTTCGTCGCCGCTGCGGACGACCGATCGATCGTGGTGTTGTCGCCCAGCTGTCCAGCGCGGTTGCTACCCCAGCAGAACACACCGTCACTGGTGGTGACCGCGCAGGTGTGCGCGCCGCCGGTGGCGACGTCGACCGCGTCGCTGACGCCGCCCACGCGAACCGGTTGGGAACGCACGATGCTACCGCCGGTGCCTAGCTGGCCGCTGCGGTTGTCGCCCCAGCACCACACGGTGCCGTCGTGTTTCAGCGCGCAGGTCGAGGTGTCGCCGGCGGCCAGCGCGGCGACGTTCGCGAACGTCGTGACGGGGACCGGGACTGCCAGGCTGGAGGTGGTCCCTTCGCCCAGTTGCCCGTCGTGGTTGTCGCCCCAGCACCAGGCGCTGCCGTTCTTGCGCACCGCGCAGGTGTGGTGCGCGCCGGCGCTGACGTCGATGGGATCGTTCACCACCGCCACGCGCGTGGGCCGCGCCTGCGACGACGAATCGGTGCCGCCGGTACCTAGCTGTCCGCTGTCGTTGCTGCCCCAGCACCACAGGCCGTCGGCGCGGGTGGCGGCGCAGCTGTGGGTGGCGCCGACGGCGACGGCGACGACGCTGTCGAGACCGACGGCGCGGACCGGCCGCAGCTGGTTGGCGGTGGAACCATCGCCTGCCTGGCCCTGGGCATTGGCGCCCCAGCACCACACCGTTTGATCATCGCGCAAGGCGCAGGCGTGTTGGCCGCGGGCACCCAGCGCGCTGACGCCGGTCAGGGCGAAGACGATCACCGCTCCACCTTGTGGCTGGCCGCTGCCGTCGCCCAGCTGGCCGGCGCTGTTGTCGCCCCAGCAGCGCACGCTGCCGTCGGAGAGCAGCGCGCAGGAAAAATCGCTGCCGGCGGCGACGTCGGCGGCGCCGCTGACATTCGGCACCAGCGTCGGCGTCCGTGGATCAGCGGCGGCGCTGCCCAGTTGACCGTTGCTGTTGTCGCCCCAGCAGGCCACCTGTCCGTCGGTGGTAACCGCGCAGCTGTGGTGATCGCCAGCGGCGACGGCGCTGCCGAGCGGCAGGTTCATCACCGCCACCGGCGCCGAACGCGGGGTCAGCGAGCCGTCGCCCAGCTGGGCCCGATCGTTGTTGCCCCAGCACCACACGCCGCCGTTGCCGCGCACGGTGCAGGCGTGGGCCGCTCCGCTGCGCAGCTGGGTGACGGGATTTTGCGGGCAGGCGTCGCCCACACATTGATCGGCGCGGGTTGAACCGCTGTGGTGCCGGTAGCGGCGGCCCGACGGGCAGGTGGCGTCGGTCAGGCTGCAACGGCCGCTGGGCTCACAAAATCCGTTCGCCCCGCAATCGTCGCCGCTGTGGCAGATGAAATCGCCTGGGCCGAAACAGCCGGCGAAAAAAAGCAGGGTGGTCGCTGCCGGCGCCGCCGCCCGATTCAAAAACGGCCCTCCAGCAACAGGCCACGGAAGGTCGGCGTCACCGCGCCGCTGATGGCGGTCGCCGGCGGTGCGGCCGCGCGCACGTGGTTATAGCGATAGGCCGCCGCGCCGGTCAGGACCACGCCCGCGGCCAGCGCGCCCACGCCGATGTTCCCGCGTCGTTCGATGGTGGACTGGCGCTGCGCATAGTCGTCGTAAAGGCCGGCGTCGTTGTGAGCGACGGCGGCGGCGATCAGGAGACCGGCGCCGACGCCGAGGCCGATCACCCCGCCGGCCAGCAACGCGCCACCGACGCTGTCGCGGTACCAAGGCGCGGGTGGTGGCGACGGTGGCAGCGCTGGGACCACCGGCGGCGGTGGTGGTGGCGCGGGCGGCGCGGCGGCCATCTGTTGCGCGCAGCGGGCCAGTCCGACCTGCGCGGCGTTGACTTGCACGGCCGACGGGTCAGTGGCCAAGAAACGTTGATACAAGGGCACGGCGTGCTGGCAGTCGCCGGCCAGGCGTTGGGCTTGCGCTTCGGCGAAGAGAAACTCGCGCCGCGGATCCGCGGCGTAGCCGGCTTGCAGCTCGGCGATGGCGGCGGGGTAGTCTTTCGAGCCGTAAAAAGCCAGGCCGCGATCGTAGTGGACGCGCGCTTCGTCGGACATTGGCGCCGGTTGCTGGGTCGGCGCCGCCGCGGGCGCGGGTGCGGCGCCTTGGGCGTAGGTGCGGCGGGTACTGCCGATCGTCGCGGCCAGCGCGAATGTCAGGATCAGGATCAGCAGAAACGCGCGCGTCGGCCAACCACCGCCACGCCTACGGTGGTGGCACCGGCGAATCCGGATCCCACGCGCCCAGGCCGCGGTTGCTGTCGTTCGTTGTCGTGGTTGTCGCGTTCGTGCTCGAGACAGGGGCAAGGCGCGGGCGGCCGACCCGCTTGGGGCGCGTCTGTGCAGGGACCGACGGGGACGGATGGCCATCCACAGTAAGCGCACCCCGCACGTCTGTCGAGATGACGGGCGGCGCGGCGCTGGTCGCGGTCGGCAGCGGCTGGCGCGCGGCGGGCGCCGGACGCGGGTCGGCGCTGCTCTCGGTCGGGTGATCGTGCGAGGCCAGGCCCAGCACGCTGATCGCCAGCGCCGCGGCCACCAGCAACCCGGCGACCATCGCCAGCCGCAGCCCGCGCTGACGGCCGTCGGCGCTCGTGGCGCGCGCGACAGAGCGATCGGCAGCGGCCGGACGCGCTGCTTTTTCCGCCGCTGGCGCTTGCAGATCGGTCGCCGTCGGGACCAGCGCGGCGCCGGACGGCCGCGCCGGATCGCCGCTGGCCGCACGCAGGTGCTGGCCCAGGGTCTGTCCCGCCCGTTGCGCGCTCTCCCAGGCGGCCATGCGATCGGCGAACAACCCCCGCACGTATTCGCCCAGTGCCACCGACGACGGCGCCAGGTTTTGCTCGCGGGCGAAGGCCTCCAGCTCCAGTTGCAGCGCTTGCGCGGTCGGGTAACGGTCCTCGGGCGCGCGGGCCAGGGCGCGCAGCGCGATGCGGGCCAGCGCGGGCGCGTAGGGCGTGCCGGTGCGTACGGGCGGTGGCGCCGGGTCGTTCACGATGTGTGTAAGAATTTCGTAATCGCTGTCGCCCCGGAACGGCGGCGCGCCGGTGGTCAGTTCATAGAGCAGCGTGCCCAGGGCGAACACGTCGCTGCGGCGATCGACCGGCTGGCTTTTGCACTGCTCGGGCGACATGTACGCGAATTTGCCTTTCAGCGCGCCGGCCTGGGTCTGCGTGCGCTGCGACGACCATTTGGCGATGCCGAAATCCGCCACCTTCACGCCGCCGTCATAGGTGACGAGCACGTTCGACGGGGAGACGTCGCGGTGGACGATCTGCAACGGCTGGCCGTCGGCGCCGCGTCTTTCGTGCGCGTAGTGCAGGCCGGCCGCCGCCGCCGCGATGATCGCCACCGCGTGCACGTCGGGCAACGCGCCGCCGTCGCTGTCGCTGCGGCCGCTGGCGGCGCTGCCGCGCGCGCGCGCCGCCTGGGCCAGCAAGATCTCGCGCAGGTTGGCGCCGTGCACGTACTCCATGGTGAAGAACGGCGTCTCGCCCTGCGTGCCGATGTCGTAGACCTGCGTGATGTGCGGATGGTCCAGCGTCGCCGACAGCCGCGCCTCGTCCAGGAACATGCGCAAAAGTTCGGGGTCCAGGGCGTGCTGGGGCAGGATGCGTTTCAACACCAGCAGCTTCTCGAAGCCCGACAACCCTTGCGCGCGGGCCAGGTAAATCTCCGCCATGCCGCCGACCGCCAGGCGGGCGAGCAGCTCGTACCGTCCCAGCTGCGGCGAATCGACGCTGGCGTCACGCGGTTCGATCATGAGCGTTCGCCTTCAGCGTAACCCCGTTTTGACCGTCACATGTTGCGCAACAACGATGACCCACGCAAAAACCCTGGATTTGCTGCTTGATTCGCTGGCCGCGGGCAATTGACAGCCGATTTCCCGGGGTTTTCGGGTTGCGCAACATCCAGCCGCCAGCGACGGTTCTGGGCGCCTGGGCCCCGGAAAATCGGCCTCGCGGCGATCCCGCGCCATGGCCTTCTTCTTGCTGAAAAGCTCTCCATGGCGACGACAATCACCAGGAACGGGATCGGGGTGGCGCTGGTCGGGCTGACGCTGGCCGGGGCGGCTTGCTCCAGCAGCGGCCCGTCGACGGGCACCGGGACCAACCCTTTGGGCGGGGACATCCACGCCATCACCTTCCTGCAGCGCCCGCTGCGCAACGACGGAGGCAACGTCTTTGACTACACCTCCTACAAGGCCGGCGGCCGCCTGGTGATGCTGGAGCCGCCCTCCGCCGACGGCAAGCTGACGGTGCTGACGTCCGATCCGATGTTCGCCACCGCCGACATCATGTCGTACGACCTGTCGTTCGACGCCAAGTCGGTGGTGCTCTCGGCGCGCCTCAACGACCAGGACAATTTTCACCTTTATTCGATGAACCTGGACGGCACCAACATCAAGCAGCTGTCGGAAGGTCCGAACGATTACGTCTATCCCATCTACACGCAGGGCGAGCAGATCCTGTTCATGACCAACCGCAACGTCGAGCCCGACGCCAAGCAGTTCGAAGACGAATACGAACGCGCCACCACCGCCCAGGTCGGCACCATGAACCTGGACGGATCGAAGGTGACGCTGGGCGCGCGCAACGTCTCGCACCGCGTGTCGCCGATGCTGCTGCCCAACGGCCGCGTCGTGTACACCGAATGGCGCCACATGGGCCCGGTCAACGACGGCCACCTGCGCATGATGGACGCCGACATGACCAACATGCGTGAAGCCTTCGGCGGCGAGCAGGGCGGCGAGGGCGGCACCAACAGCTATTTGAAGGCGCGTTACGTCCAGACCACCACGATGGCCGACGGCACCGTCGACTATCAGCTGGTCTCGGTGGCCACCTCGCGCGATCGCACGTTGCAGTCGGGCAAGCTGTTCCTGATCGATCTGAACGGCAGCGAGGCAAAATCGACCTTCACCGATCTGACGCCGCTGGTCCCCGGCGATCGCACCCCGAGCCCGGTCAGCGTCGACCACCCGGTCGGCCGTTTCTATGACGCCGAGCCGATCGGCACCGTCGCCGACCGCCGCTTCCTGGTGTCGTGGGCGGACGGCCCGGTCGAGTCGGAGGTTCTGGACATGGCCAAGACGTCGGCGAACTTTGGCCTGTACGTCTTCGACGGCAAGAGCGGGTTGAAGACGGCGGTCTATGACGATCCGGCGTACTGGGACGTGCAGGCGCGGCCGGTGATCACCCGCGCCGAGCCGGTGATCTTGCCGCAGCCGGTGGGCACGGGCGATCCCACCACCACCATCGGCTCGCTGAACGTCTACGATTCATCGGTGCTGAAGATCGCCGCCGGCAGCGTGGTGAAGGCGCGGCTCATCGAAGGGTTCTCCGGCGAAGAAGGGCCGCGGTTGTTCGGCACCACCGAGTTCGACGGCCAATCGCTGTACGGCGAGCTGGACGTCTCGCCCGACAACACCTTCGCCGCCAAGGTGCCGGGCAACGTGCCGTTCCACATCCAACTGATCGACAAGTTCGCCATGAGCGTGGCCAACGAATCGGTGTGGATCAGCGGCCGCGCCGGCGAGCAGCGGTTCTGCGGCGGCTGCCACGAGGATCGCAGCAAGACGTCGCTGATCGCCCCCGGCGTCACCGACAACGTCCTGCGCGGCGCCGTCAACCTGAACACCCCGCGGGCCATGCGCAAGTCGATGGACTTCAGCTACGGCAAGGTGCGCGGCGTGCCGTGGGACAAGGCGCTGCAGCCGATCTTCGACGCCAAGTGCACCAGCTGCCACGACGGCGACGCGACCAAGGCCGGCAACCCGACCTACACCGTCACCGACATGACCACCGGCACGTCGCAGACCTTCACCTTCGACCTGCGCGGGCAAAAGCTGAGCGTGATGGTCGGCGAGAAGATGTCCGCTGACTTCACCGCTTCGTACATCTCGCTGCTGGGTCTGGGCGAGATGCTGGGCGAAGACGTCGTCACCATCACCGGTGATTACAAAGCCGGCGGCTACGCCGAGGGCGGGTCGGCCAAGGACAGCGACGTCATCAAGCTGCTCAATCCGCCGCTGCAATTTCCAGCGCCGTCGACGGCCACCCGGGCCTTCCCCGGCATGCCGGTGCACCCGACGGACATGGGCGGCATGGAGCTGACGCCGGCCGAGTATTACCTGCTGATCTTGAACCTGGACATGGGTGGACAGTTCTTCTTCCGAGAAAACCTGGACAGCGCCACGGGCTACACGGCCCCCGCGGGAGGCATCTAACATGCGCACGTCAAAGCTGATCGCTTCGCTGTCTCTGCTGTCCGCGGTGGCATTGCTGCCGGCGGTGGCCCGGGCCGGCCACAACGGCAGCCCGGCGCTGATCCGCAGCGCCATCGACGCCAACTCGATCGACGCCATCCAGGCCGAGCTCGAACGCAGCGAATTCCTGGTGTGCGCCGCCTGCACGGACCTGGTGCTGCCGCTGATTGACCACGCGGATTATCGCGTGCGCAAGGCGGCGGCATGGTGGCTGGTGCGGCGGGCGACCGGCCGCCAGGTGTTCGTCAGCATGCTGACCCGCCTGTCGCAGCCCGATTCGCTGAAGGCCGCCAACGCCGCCGACGTGCTGGGCGAGTTTCACGCCGTCGGTGCCGTTCCGGCGCTGTCGGCCGCGCTGTCGAATCCGATCTTCGACGCCGCCGCGCGCGCCGCCATGGCCCGCGCGCTGGGATCAATCGGCCGCCCCGAAGCCGCCCCGGCCCTGGTCAGCGCGCTGTCAGCGACGGAGCCGCCGGTGAAGATGGCGGCGCTGTCCGCGCTGCAAGCGACCGGCGCCTTCAAAGACGCCTCGCCGGCCGAGCCTTTGCTGTCGGATGCCGACGCTGGTGTGCGCGGGCAGGCGGCGCAGACCTTCGGTGTGGTGCGGTCGCAGGCGGGCGTGGCTTCGTTGCTGCGCGTGCTGGCCTCGGATCCCAGCCCCGACGTGCGCAAGAAGGCCGCCTGGGCGCTGGGCGAGATCGGCGCGCCGGCGTCGCTGGCGTCGGCCGGTCTGCAGCAGGCGGCGACCAGCGACCAAAGCCCGGTGGTGCGATCGCTGGCGGAAGTGGCTATCGGGAAGCTGACGCGCTGATATCATCAGCAACGATGGCCTCCACGCGCTCTGCGCGCTCAGTGTTCCTTGCGGCGTCGTCGCTGGTGGTCTTGGCGGCGACGACCAACACCGCTTGCAAGAAAAGCGAGCCGCCCGAGCAGCGCTTTTACGACGTCAACGTCCAGCCGATCTTCAATAACTTCTGCGTCGGCAACACGTCGCCCTGTCATCGCATCGATCAGGACAGCGGCGTGGCCCTGGGCAACCTGGATCTGTCGTCGTTCGATGCCGTGCAAAAGCGGCGCGACGTCCTGCGCACGTACGGCAGCTACCCGCAACCGCTGCTGCTGTTGAAGGCGGTTCCGGAGGACAGCGTCTCGATTCCTTATCAGCAGACGTTCCTGCCCAGCGAGATCCGGCACGCTGGCGGCAAACCGATCGCTGCCAACTCGACGGCGTTCAAGGATTTGAAACGCTGGCTGGACAACGGCGCCAACCGCGACGGGCTATTGCCCGAATCGAAACCGAACCGCGGCGTGGGCGCGTGCAGCACCACCGTGCCGCCGGCCAACGGTCGGCCGGCGCCGGACACCACCACGCAGGCGTATCAGGATTTCGTCAGCGTCTTGCAGCCGAAGATCGCGTCTTCGTGCGCGTACTCGACCTGTCACAGCTCGCCGCAGTCGGATTTCTACATCACCTGCGGCAGCGACGATCAGCAGCTGGCGTTCAATTACGCCCAGGCCGCCGGCTTCGTCATCGCCGCGCCCGCCGCCGTCGAGCAGAGCGAGATCCTGCTGCGCCCGCTGGCGCCGGAGGGCGGCGGCGTCAGCCACACCGGCGGCGCTTTTTTCTCCAGCCGCGACGACGACGCCTGGAAGGCCTGGCGCGACTGGGCGCTTGAAGTACAGAAAACGCCGCCGGCGGTGGCGGCCAAGAGCACCGGCCAGATGTTCTTCGAAGCCAACATCATGCCCAAGCTTTTGCAGCGCGGCTGCGCGCTCGAGGGCTGCCACAGCCCCGACGGCTTCAACGATTTCCGTCTGCGCCCGGGCGCGCAGGGATTTTTGTCCCAGCAGGCCCTGACCCGCAATTACGAGACGACGCTGCACGAGTTCATGGCCTTGGACAGCGTCGACGTGCGCCAGTCGCGCGCGGTGAAGAAAAACGTCCTGCACGAACTGGGCGGGATCAGCCACCGCGGCGGGTCGCTGCTGGAGACGCCGGGCGCGATGAGCAGCGACCCGTGCCCGACGCCGTTCGATGCCACCACCGCCACCGCCTTCTGCCTGTTTCAAGAGTGGCATGGGCTGGAACGTTCGGCGGCGGCCATGGCAGTGACCGCCATGACCGCCGGGACGACCATCCCGCTGGCTTTTGTGGCGCGACCGCCGAACCCGGACAGCCTGCTGCAGTTCGACACCTATCGCGGCGGCGCGGATCTGAAATTCGCCGACGCCACCGTCGATGGCACCGGCAAGATCACCGCCGTCGGCAACGTGCGCAGCGCCCTGGCGGGATGCGCGGGTTTGACCGGCCAGGACGTCGACGTGCGCGGGCCGGAGTGGCGCTATGACGGCGGGGCGGTGATCTTCGCGGCCCGGCCAGGGGCGGCCAGCGGCCTGGATCTGTGGCAGGTCGACGTGCCCGCCGGCACCTGCAAACAGGTCACGTCCGACGCCGGCCGCCTGGTGGCCACGGTGCGCGTGCACAACTTTGATCCGATGTTCGGCCCCGACGGCAGCGTGGTGTTCGCGTCGACGCGCGCCGGGACGCTGACCCTGAAGACGTTCCTGCCCAACTCCGATCTGTTTCGCATCGGGCCCGATCTGAACGCCGCCCAGCCGCAACAGATGACGTTCCTGCTGAACTCGGAACTGAGCCCAGCGATGATGCAGGACGGGCGCATCAGCTTCACCGCCGAGAAGGCCACGCCGGATTTCTATCAGCTGTCCGGGCGGCGCATGAACTGGGATCTCACCGACTATCATCCGCTGCTGGCCCAGCGGGCCCAGTCGACCACCACCTTCGACGATACCTTGCATCCGTCGGTGGGCTACCAGCAGGCCACGGAGATCCGCGAGGGGCTGGATCGCAACTTCCTGGTCGTGCTGTCCGATGCCGGCGCGCTGGGGGCGGGCGGCGCGCTGGCCACGTTCAATCGATCGATCGGGCCGTTTCAAGCCGACCGCACCGAGGTGACGTTCCTGCGTTCGCTGGTGATCATCGACGGGGCGGCCACCGCGCACGACGGGACGGCCGGAGTCTATCGCTCGCCGTTCTCGCTGCCGAACGGCGAGATTTTGGTGTCGTACGCCGCCAACGTCGCGCACCCGACCAGCGATGTGCCGAAGTACGATCTGGTGGCGGTCAGCGACAACACGGGTGCCCGGCGCCCGCTTTTCGCCGACCCGGCGCTGTCAACGGTGGAGGCAACGCTGGGGTACAAGCGCGCCGAGACGGCGCTGTTCCGCAACTTGCCGCAGCTGGTGTTCGGCGGCCACAGCGGCGACGGCGATGACAGCGCGATCATGCACTTTCCCGATCTGCCGGTCCTCGGCACGCTGCTGAACGCGAACCTGCGCCACGGCCGCGACGTGCAGGCGCTGGACAGCACTGCCGCCCTGCGCGTGTACGAAGAGCTGCCGCCGCCCGGACCGTCGCCCGGCGGGTTGATGGGCTCGCAGATGGTCTACAGTCAGCGCACCGTCGTCGGTGTGGCCAACCTGGCCGGCGATCATTCGTTGAAGGTGCGCGTGCCCGCGCACAAGCCGCTGATCTTCGAACTGGTCGACGGTGGCGGCAAATCGCTGCTGCTGATGGGCGAAGAACACCAGGTGACGTCCGGCGAATACATCACGCCCGGTCCGCCGCGGGCGCTGTTCAACGGCATCTGCGCCGGCTGCCACGGCAGCCTCAGCGGCAACGAGCCTGACGTCGCGGTCACCGGCGATGCGCTGACCGGCGCGTCGGTCTCCGCCTCGCGCGACGGCGACCCGCAAGATCTGCACTGACCGGCGCGCGCTGGGGGCGGGGCTTGTCGGCCGCCCACCGAGACCTACCTTCTTTAGAAACCAAAGAAGGAGGCGGTCATGGACAACCGTGCCACGGAGCAAGAAGTTCTGGAGCTGGAGAAGGAATACTGGCGGGCGTTGATGAGCCGAGACGGCGAGACGCTGGCCCGATTGACCGACGAGACGTGCATCGTCGCCGGCGCACAAGGGCTGGGAAAACTGTCCCCGCGCGAGGTGGCCAACATGGTGGAAGGCGCTTCCTACAAGGTGAACGATTTTCGTCTGACCAACGACGTCGAGGTGCAACTGCTGGCGCCCGATGTCGCGGTGGTGGCGTATCGCGTGCACGAGAACCTCACCGTCGACGGAAAAGAGGTGTCGTTGGATGCCGCCGACACGTCGACCTGGGTTCGCCGCGACGGACGCTGGCGCTGCGCCTTGCACACTGAAACCCTGGCCGGCGATCCGTTCGGGCGCGATCGGAAGGCGGCCCGCGCCGCGAAGAGCTGAGCACCACGGCGGCCGGTCTTCTCAGAAGCGGATCGCCACCGCGCTTTGCAGGATCACCGCGCTCTTTCGGTCGGCGTTGGGGGCGTCCAGCGAATCGAGGTGGTAAAGGATGAACTCGCCTTTCATCGCCACCTCGATCTCGCTGTACCAGGACGATTTTTCCTGCGCCGGTCGCGCGACGTAAGCGAAACGGCCGCCGTAAAGCTGATTGTTCATCGGTGACAGCTCGCGGTCGCCGGTCCAGTAGCGGCCGGTCGTGCCCATCAGCAAATAGCCGCGGCCGTCGCGGTAAAAGCGCGCGCCGTCTTGAATGTGATAGCGCGCGCGGCCGCCGATGAGGAAAAACGAGGTGAAGTATTTTTGCAGGTTCACCTCGCCGGTGGCCGCCTGCACGTCCCAGGTGTCGCGATAGGCCCGCACCATGGCGGTCAGCGACGCGCGCGCCCCGGGAAAAAAATACGCCGCCCGCAACCACAGGGCATACCGCTGGCGCAGGTCGGGCAGACTTTCTTGAGGCGTGTTGTGGTTGCGGCCGATCAGCACCGACCGATAGGGGTTCGATTGAAAGCCGTCCAGGATCTGCGCGGTGCCGCCCAGTTCGGCCACCAAACGCGGCGTCGCCGTCCAGGTCAGCGACGGTTCGAAGGTGTCGATGTGCAGGCGGTGCGAGACCACGTCGGGCATGTCGGCGTGAAAGCAGTGGGCCGACGACGCCAGCGGCTTGAAGTCCAGCGGCTGCCCGGCGGCGGCGACGTTGTTGTTGTCGCAGACGCTGTCAAAGTTGTGCGAGTACCCGAGGGCCAGCGTGAAGTTGTGATCCAGCAGATCGGTGCGCGTCGACGCCGAGACCGTGTGCGACCGGTAGTCGCTTTCCCAGCCGTACGAATAACCGGCCGACAATCCGGAGGACGGCCGGTTGTACGACAGGCCGCCTTTCACTTCTTGCCGGGTGTCGGAAAATTTCGTCGCTCCTGACACCGCGTCGATGCCGGTGTGCGGCCCGAACAGCTGCGGCGTCGCCCCGCTGACGATATCCACGGCGTAACCGGCCGAAATATCCACCGTCGAGCTCAGCGCCGCGCTGACGTCCAGCTGCGGGTGAATCACGGTGATGCCGCTGTTGGCGCCGGATGGTTCGTGAAAGAAGGTGATCCGTGATGCGCCTTCGGAGTTGGCGCCGGCGGTGACGGGCAGCATTGCCACGCCGCCGGCCAGGATGGCGGCCGCGATGAGCCGCCGTCCGCTCAATTGCACCCGCAGCCTCCGCCCGAGGTGCCGGTGCCGCCAATGGCCCCTTCGCGGTTCGACAAGATATGCGCGTCGGCCGCTTGCTCCTGCGCGTTGCCGTCCAGCTTCATGATCCGGTCGGCCAGGTATTCGCGCTGGTGTGGCTTGACCGTCCACCTCGCCGTCGCGCAACCGGTTGCCGTAATCAGCAGCAGAACGAACCCAATCCGACTCAGCGCTGCTATTTTCGTCAGGAAGTTTTCGCAGGCAAACCCGTTACGCGCGGGGCGAGGGTGGGCAACCAATTGGAGGGCGGCTATCGCGCGTTTGCGCTCCTCTGACGAGGAGCGCTCTTTAACGGATCCAAAAAAGGGCGCTCCGCCAGGAGCGCAAACGCGCGAAAGCCGCCCTCCAATCGGGTTGCTGACCTTCGCCCCGCGCGTAACCGGATCACCTTGGGAGAAGTGACCAATCATCAGCGCGGGAGCGGTGCGAGCGTTAAAAGTGAATCGACAGCGCACCGGAGTACTCCTGGATTTGTTGGTGGTGGTTGGCGTCGAAGACGACGTAGTGGCGGACGTCGCCGCGCAGGGTGAGGCGCTTCTTGAGGGCGATCGACAGGCCGCCGCCCACGTTGAGGGCGGTGTAGCTCTTGGCCCTGGGGACGT
>DASXQB010000252.1:0-4295 GCA_036493295.1 Polyangia bacterium
GACGACGCCGAACATGCTTCCGGGATGTTTTTGACAGTGAAACGGAAAAAAGCCGGCGTTGGGAAATGCGACCACCTTCGACGTGCCGCTATCGGTGGCGGTGATCGGGTTGCCGGCCGTCGCCCCGGTTGCGGTCCTCGCGTCAAGCGGATGGTTGCTGAACGCGCCGGCGAACGTCACGTTGTCGCCCTTGGAAATTTTGAGACAGGCAGGCGTGTATTGCTGGGGCGACGAGCCAGTCGGAAACGTGATGGTCGACTGCGCGGTGGTGTACGTGACGGCGGTATCGCACGGGCTGATGGCGACGAAGGCCGACGTCGCGGTGTCCGGTGTCGACGGCGTGGTATCGACGGTGGTGTCCGTACCCGTGTCGGTTCCGGTCGACGTTTCGGGCGCGACTTCCGGCGCGGTCTCGGGCGCAACTTCCGGCGCGGCCTCCGCGGCGACGTCGCTGCCGTGATCGACGGCGGCGTCCGTCCCGCCGTCGACGGCGTCCGCGTGAACGTCCAGGCCAACGTCCGGCACAGTGTCCACCGGCGCGTCGGCCGGATGGTCACTGGCCACGTCGGGGTGATCGACGGGAGCGTCGACCGGGCTGCCGCCGTCGCCACCGGCCGTGCCGCCGGTTCCGCCGCTGCCGCCCTTGCCACCCGAACCACCACTGCCGACCTTGCCGCCGCTGCTACTGTCCGCAGCGTCCTTTTTTCCGTCGGGTGAGGCGTCATTGGTAGTCGTCGTGCCGCCGCACCCATATCCGATCACCGCCGCCACCCACGCCGTCACCAGAAGAGAAGAAAAGCGATCGATCTTCAAAAGCATGCGGAAAATCCTGGTTAAAAGCCTCGGTTCGCAGTCGCGTCAAAGTGGATCCAGTGGTGGGCCCTGTCAATGGCCGCCGCGTTCGCCGTCGCTGGCAAAAGGCGGTCGACGTTATGGGTGCCGCTCTTGATCGGACGCTGGCGGTCTTCAGCGCGCGCCGGCGCCGAGCCAGCGGGCCACGAACACGTTGGTGTCGTGCTGCCCCCGCGGCGTGGCCCGGTTGGAAGAAAATGCCAGCCATTTTCCGTCGGGCGAGAACAGCGGAAAGCCGTCAAAACCGGGCGCGAAGGTGACGCGGCGAAGGTCGCTGCCGTCGGTGCGAATGGTCCACAGATCGAACTCCCGTCCGTGCGGGTCGCCGTAGTTCGACGAAAAAATGATCAGGTCTTGCGTGGGGTGAAACGACGGCGCGAATGAAGCGGCGTTCATGTGCGTCAGCTGCACCGGGTTCGTTCCGTCGGCGTCGGCCAGCCACAGCTCCAACTTGGTCGGCTTGACCAGACCTTGCGCCAAAAGCGCGCGATAGCTGTCCAGCTCGACGCCGGGTTGCGGGCGGCTGGCGCGCCAAACGATCTTCGTGCAGTCGGCGTTGAAGAAGGCGCCACCATCGTAGCCGAGCTCATTGGTCAGCTGGCGGACGTTCCGGCCGTCGGCGTCCATGCGATATAGATCGATGTCGCCGTTGCGGGTCGACGTGAAGACGATCGATCCGTCCCGCCCGCACACCGTTCCTTCGGCGTCATAGCCTTTCTCGGTGGTGAGGCGCCGCAGGTGCGAACCATCAGGGGCGACGCGAAAGATGTCGTAGCTGTCGTAAAGCGCCCAGACATAACCCTGGCTCATGTCGGGCCGCGGTGGGCAGGCTTCGCCCGCCAGGTGGGTCGACGCATAGATCAGATCGCCCGACGGCAAAAAGTGCGCGCAGGTGGTGGCGCCTTTCCCTGATGATACGGGCACCGGCGCGGGCGTCGCCGCGCCGACCGCCATGCGATAGATGCGATCGCAGCTTTGTCCGACGGGACGGGCCTGGAAAGACAGCTCGCGCCCGTCGAACGACCAGTACGCTTCGGCGTTCTCGCCGCCGAAGGTCAGCTGGCGCAGGTCGGCCAGAAACGACGCCTCGCCGGGGAACAGCGTCGACGAGGCCGCGGCCGGCGACGCCGCGGTGGGCGCCTTGCGTGGATCAGTGGCGCAGGCCGCCGTCAGGCAAACGGCAAGCAACAGGGCCCCGCACAGGCACCCGGTCGGCATGGGCCCGATTCTAGCGGAAGTCGCGGGGCGCGGGGCGCACAGATTGCCGGCCCTTGAGCCAGGTGGGCCGACTCGCGTATCGTCTGCCGATGTCACCGCGATTCAAAAAGCTGCTGCGCATCGCCGTCATCGGCGGCGTGGTCGTGTTCGTCGGAATGCAATTGGTGCCGGTCAAACACGTCGGCAGCAATCCGGAAGACCGATTCAAGCTGGACGCTCCGCCCGAGGTGGAAGCGGTCATGCGGCGGGCCTGCCTTGACTGTCACACCAACGAGACCCGCTGGCCGCTGTACGCCCGCATCGCTCCCGGGTCATGGCTGATGGCGCGCGACGTTCACAACGGCCGCGAGCACATGAACCTCTCCGAGTGGGGCGACGCCGACGAAGCCACTCGCCGCACCGATCGCGAAAACTGCTGGGAGCAGGTCGAGCAAGGCAACATGCCGCCCTGGTTCTACATCTTCCCGTTGCACCCGGACGCCAAGCTCTCGGACGCCGACAAGGCGCTCCTGAAAAGCTATTTCATGAAAGACGCCGGCAAACCCAAGGACGACGACAAACCGAAGGACGACGGCGCCAAGCCGGCCGCCAAGCCTTAAACCCGCGCTTTCGGTTATTCTGCGCCCATGAGCCCAAGGCCCGCGGGACAATGGAATTCACGCGCGCTGGCCTTCGGCGGCGCGCTGGTGGTGTTCGCCGGCTGTGGTGGTGGCGGCAGCCAAACCGACGTCGGCGCGGGTGGCGCGACGGGAACCGGTGGCGCCGCGGCAGGCACCGGCGGTGCCAGCGGCGTGGACGGCGGCAGCGGCGGGACCAACGCCGACGGCGGCGCGACAACGCCGGCCAAACAACTGGTGGCGGGTCCGGCGCACCTTCTCGGCACGCCCACGTCGGCCTGCAGCCAGACCATCGCCGGCGCCGCCACGGCCGATCACTGGTGCGCCTTCACCTTGCCCGACACGGTTTTGGGCAAGACCGATCTGTGGGTGGTCGACGTGGAGAAAGCCGCCGCCAGCGGCCCGGCCAAGTGCGATGGCAGCGACGCCAATTGCCTGCGCCTGTCCACCAACCTGTGGACGTCGCAGCCCGACACCGGGCCCGCGCATCCTTACTCGCACCATTTTTACGGGCAGACGTTGATCTTCTACACCGGCGCGCCCAGCACCGCTGCGTTCAACGGACCGATCATGGCCTGGCGGCCTGGTTGGCCGGTCGCGCGCCAGATCAGCAGCGACATGGCCATCAGCTGCGACGGCTATCCGGCCTCCGATGTGGCGCTGTGTTTTGACAACGGCGCGCTGACGGTCGCGCCCGCACACTTTGATCTGCGCGGCGGCCGCCTGGGCACCGGGACGCTGCCGGTGGCGGACACGATCTATCCGGTGACGACCACCGGCGCCATGCAATGGTCGGTGGCCTTCAGCCCGGCCGGCGATTACCTGGCGTACTCGACCGGCGGCACGACCGCCACCGACAAGGAGACGCTGTACGCGTACAAGGTTGACGACGTCGGCTCCGTCGACAAACGCCTCACCGTGGGCACCGGGCTTTCCCAGTGGGACATCGGCCTCGACGGCAAGCACTGGTACTTCATGCGCAACTATAATTATCCGCCGGACAACAGCGCCATCGATCCCACCGGCACTCTGACCGTGGCCGATTTTCCCGGCGGGGGCAACGAAACCACGCTGGCGCCCAACGTCGGCACGTACGTGTTCCTGGGCGCGGACGGCGTCGATCGCGGCGTGGCGTTCCTGGACCAGATCACAGGCGGCAAAGGCACGTACAAGGTCATGGCTGACATCAGCAAGCCGGCCACTGTCGTCACCGTCGCTGCCGGCGTCAGCGACGCCGTTCCCTCCGACGACGGGCGCTTCACGTACATCAAGACGGAGATCGACGCCAAGTCCGGCCTGGGCAACGCCATCCTGGTCAAGAACGACGGCAGCAGCACCTGCACGCTGGCGCCGGGAACCACCGCCGACTTTTACGGGGCGCCTTTTCTGGCGCACGCAGCGCTGGTCTTCTGGGCCGACAACATCAACGTCAACACCGGCGCCGCCGAAGGGTGGCGCGCCAGCACCAACGCCTGTGCCGACAAACAAAAATTCGCCGACCTCCTGGATTTCTGGTTCCCGGTCGGCGACGTAGGCCTCATCTACAGCGACAATGCGACCGGAGCGACGTCGACGCTGCGGTTCGTGAAGCTGGGCGCCGGCGGCCAG
>DASXQB010000253.1:0-1570 GCA_036493295.1 Polyangia bacterium
GAGAAATCCGGCGAAACGCGGCCGCGGCTGCCTGGCGTGGTGGGATTGTGCGGACGAAGACCCATGGCTTAGACCCCTTCGAAGAACTCGACGTTCTGACCAGCGGCGATGGTGACGATCGCCTTCTTCCAGTTCGACCGCTTGCCGGTGAACCGCCCCATCCGCTTTTCCTTGCCGCGCACCACGGTGGTGCGCACCGCCAGCACGTCGACGTTCCACAATTTCTCGACGGCGTGGCGAATCTCGACCTTGTTGGCGTCGCGGGCCACTTCGAAAAGCAGCTGCGGTTTGGTCGACTCGGGCGAGGACGAATCAACGTCGGCGCCGCCGCCGGTTTCTTTCAGCCGCGTGCCCTTCTCGGTCAGCAGCGGTCGCTTGATGATTTGCTCTGGTGGGCGCATGAGATGACTCCCGACGTTTCCTACGAGGCAGCCGCCGCGTCAGCTTCCGGCTGCACGCGCTGCTCGATTTCCTTGATGGCGCTGGCCGCAATGATCAGGCCCGGGTGATTGAGGATGTCGTAGACGTTCAACCCCTCGGGCGGCAGGTACTTCGACGCCGCCAGATTGCGCGCCGACTTGGACAGGTTGGCGTTGGTCTTCGAATCGATCACCACCGCCGACTCCACGCCCAGCGTCTTCAGGATCGACGCCAGCGTCTTCGTCTTCGGCGCGTCGAAGGTCAGCTTGTCGACGACGATCAGCTTCTTCTCCTTCACCCGCAGAGACAGCGCGCTGGCCAGCGCGGCGCGCTTGACCTTCTTCGGTACGGTGTAGCTGTAGTCGCGCGGGTGCGGCCCGAAGACCTTGCCGCCGCCGACGTGGTTGGGAGCGCGGCTACTACCCTGGCGGGCGTTGCCGGTGCCCTTTTGCTTGTACGGCTTCTTGCCGCCGCCGCGCACGTTGGCGCGGGTCTTGGTCGAGTGCGTGCCGGCGCGCTTGGCCGCCTGCTGCGCCTTCACCATCTCCCACAACAAATGCTCTTTGACCTTGGTGCCGAAGACGGCGTCGGCCAGCGCGGCCTCGCCTACCTTCTTGCCCTGGATGTCTACGATGTCGATCTGCATGGCTTCGCTCCGTCGCTTTCGCTAGGTCTTGATCTCGACGTCGACGCCGGCCGACAGATCCAGCTTCATCAGCGCGTCCAGGGTCTGCTGCGTCGGCTCCAGAATGTCCAGCAGGCGCTTGTGGGTGCGGATCTCGAACTGCTCGCGCGACTTCTTGTCGACGTGAGGCGAACGAAGCACCGTGAACTTGTTGATCTTGGTGGGCAGCGGCACCGGGCCGGCCACTTGCGCGCCGGTCCGTTTCGCGGTGTCCACGATCTCGCCCGCCGACTGATCCAGCAGCCGGTGATCGTATGCCTTCAGTCGGATTCGAATCTTCGGTGTCATCACTTCGCTTTTACCTCATCCGGGTGAATCATCGTCACGACGCCGGCGCCGACGGTCTTGCCGCCTTCGCGAATGGCGAAGCGCAGACCTTCCTCGCAGGCGATCGGCGTGATGAGCTCGATGTCGAGGTTGATGTTGTCCCCGGGCATCACCATCTCCACGCCGTCGGGCAACGTG
>DASXQB010000254.1:0-9440 GCA_036493295.1 Polyangia bacterium
GTCATGCACGACCTCTATCCTTCGAAGGAAGCTCTCGACGCTGCCATGGCCTCCGGGGAGAAGAGCGGGATGAGCGAGACCTTCGATCAACTAGACGGGCTTCTCGTCGCCTTGGCGCGAGTGTAGGACCGGGATGAAGTCGGCGATCTAACGATCGGCCGCCTGGGGGTGGGCGATAGCTCCTCGCGCAGCAGAGGATGCAACTAAGCAGTCCCAGGAGAACGGTGCGCATGAACAGATGCATCGTACATTGAAGGTAATGCGGGCCATTTCGGGATGGGCCACAGCCGCTATTCATCGGCCACGCGCTCAAGGGACGACTACGTTGGCCTCGAACCGATCGACGACGGCATCTGGTATATTCTCTACCACAACACACTTCTCGGCCGCCTCAGCGAGCGCACTGGGAAGATCAGCGGGGCTTCGTTCCGCTCGGGCGAGTGTTATGTCGCCGGACACTTGTAAAGGATGTTCCCGGTTGCTCACAATTGCGCGTGTCGCAGGTCATCGGGTCGTCTGCCACCGGGCGATCAGCGTCGGTTGGCGAACCAAAGTCACTCAACACTGGCGGCGTCGACCGGATCTGACCGGCATCCGAAGCTCGAAAGCCAGAATCCCACGTAGCAATCGTCAACGCAGTTGATCGGCGTGAAGCCGCACGAAGTCGGCACGCCGTCCGACGCAACGGTTAGAATGGGCCTATTCTGCTTCGGATCTTCGGCCAAACTCGTCTAACAAACATCGAATAGCCCTTCGACGGTGAGCGCGGGCGCCCCATCGGAATGGGTGTCGATCTGCTGCGTGCCCAACTCGTCCCAGGCCTCCAACAGACCCGCGTCACCATTGCTGCACCCAGTTGCGTCGAAGCGAGCGAAGCTACGCCGGGTTGGCTGGTCGTTCGCAATGTCGATTGTCGTTTCGGAACAGAAACCGAAGAACGACCGGACTGTCGCAGTGTAGTAGTAGCTTGGACAGGTCGGCTTCGCGCTGGCCCAGGTAGCTTTCGCCCGTTGCAGTTCGGCAGTGTAACCCCCGTCGTTGGTCGACTTGCCGCAAGCGAGCCCCACGGTCGCGAGAAGAAATAAGACAAAAGGTCCAACATTCATGATGGCATGCTGATGCAACGAGTGGGCCGTCAGAGAGTCTGCGAAGCGTACGAGAAAACGGAACGACGACGACAGCGCGGCTAACCAGGCCGGACAAAAATGTCGCGCTCGCGCGCTGGATCGCGTCCGCCTCGACGACCATCGGTCCATCTGTAGGTTTCTATCGCTACTAAGTGTCCGTCCGTCCAACGGCCTGGCGTTCAGCGGCGGCCGCTGGCGGCCGGCCGCTGCAACGCGTTAGCCCGCTCCGCCGGCGCAGGCGACGCCCAATGGGGTCGCTTTCGGGTCTCTGCGCAATCACGAAGGTACATGTTCATGAGCGTTTGATACGGGAGCGACATCTCGCGAGACAGGCCCTGGAAGTAACTGATGGTATCTTCGTCCAACCGGATCGTCAGCTGCTTCTTGAGGCGCTTGGCGTATGGATTCCGGACGGCCTTCGAAAAATCGTAATTCTTTCTCATTTCATCCTCCGGTCTTCATATTGCTGTCGCTCAGCTGAATTGGCTTTGCGCGCAGAGATCAAGCGGATGACCCCGTCATTTTGACGATAGCAGTGGCAAACCACGAGTGTCCGCACCTGACCGCTAAGGCCGAGCAGTACGAATCGATCCTCGTCGTCGGAATGCTTCTCGTCGGGACGCAATAGCGCGTTCTCGTCCAGAAAGACGGTCCGAGCTTCTTCGAAACGCACACCGTGTTTTCGACGGTTCGCCGTCGCTTTCCGCGGATCCCACTCGAAGCGAAGCCGTTTCACGCACGCTCAAGTGTACCTACCGCGTAACTACACTGCAAGTTGGGCTGACAGTAGGAATTGGACGGCGTCACGGCCCCACCGACGTCCGAGCTACGTCCCAGTACTCAAGTCGCGCCTCGTCGAAGCGAGCCTCGAGCGCGGTACCAGAGTCGCCGTCGTCAAAATCGATCGGGAAGCCAACGGAACCCGCGCGCGGCGATGCACTTTGGGCAGCTCACAGTTTCCCAGTTTGGCGAGCTTGGACAGATGTTCCGCATGCCCGTGTCGGGATCGCGGGCGGCTAAACCGCATGCGGTTTTCACCACCGGAATTTTTTTCGAATGGTGAATGACGCCGTAAGAAACCTCGATGTCGACACCGTTAGATGCGCTCACGATCGAGTAATGGCGCTGCGCTGGCGACAAGCAAGGGGACGATCGTTCGAAACGTCGGGCGAGGCCTTCAAGGCGCTTGCCCTGGTCCGCAGCTCGGCGCGAACGTCGGCCTCGGAGCCGTTCTCTGCGCCCCAGCGGCCCGCCCAGCACCGCCTGCGACCAGCCGCCCAGCACGCCGCTACCGACCGATCGTGCCTGGCCCGACAGCAGGGCGCGATCTTCGTCGCTGGTTACGCGTTCCGGCAGATCGTCCGGGGGCGTGTTCGACGGACGCTGCGGGGTGGACATGCAGACAACGTGATCCTTCGCTGTTCTCTGACCATGCGGGGCTGCCCGCATTTGACGGTAATACGGCGCCGGCTGCGGTGTCGATTCACCGCCCTTTGCCAGTCGGCTTTTTGCCGCGCGTGGCCCGCTCCTGTGGCGAGGCGCTGCGATCGACGGCCTTGATGCGCAGGCTGCTGTCCGTCTTGATGTGGCTCGGGCTTCGGCGGGTGGACTTGCGCGACGGGCGTCCAGCGGCGACGGCCTCGATCTCGTAGACGCCATCCTTCTCGGCGCGCGGCGCGATGTTGTGAGGAACGGGCCGGCCGGCACCATCGTGTCGAGCTACCAGCGCAGCACGATCGAGCCCGTCGCCTATCCGTCTGCGGCCGCCGGTCGGCCGGCCGGGCTTGCGCTTGTTCTGCTGGGCGCGCCGCTGCGCCTCTGCCTTGTACCGCTCTGCACGCGTGGCCATGTCGTCGCTCCTCTCTGCTGCCGGGCGCGCCTTCTTATAGCCGCGGCGCCGCCATCAGTGCTGTCATCGTCCGCATCGCGCTCCCTCCGGTTGTCTCGCTGACAGCTAAGACCAATGGCCGTCGCTCGCCAGGCGGGGAATCCCCGGATTGTCAGCGAGCGCGGACGTGCCGACTGACTTGCGTGCACTGGCGACGTCACCACAATTGTCCGCATGCGGAACGAGGGGCCGGCAAGGAGGACAGCGATGAGCAAGAGCAAAAAGCCGGCGGGGCGCCGCTGGTCACAGCGGGTCACCAAAACCAGCAATGCGTTGGATCTGGAGGCGGGCGTTTTTAAGAAGAAAAGCGCCCGCGCAATCGCCGCCTCTCTCAAGCGCTCAGCCGAGCGCAGCCCCCGCCGAAAAACCAGTCCGTTTCGGTCGGCGATGTCCATGCTCACCTTTTTCATGAACCGAGCCGGCAAGGGCCTGTCCGCTACCAGCGAGTCGCGCCTCAGACAGGCGAAGGACGAACTACGCAGACTTTACGGGCGAGCGCCCGCGCAATAGCCACGCCGCTGCCAGACCGAGCGCTCTTGTCGGGCGACCCTGCCGGCCACGCGATCAACATGATCGAATGAATGGCCATGAACGAAGGGTTGATCACAGCTTGTGTCGGGCGGCTCGAACACGTCGAAGTCGATCGAGGGTCAGTCGGTCGTCCAGCTTGATCAACAGTACGTAGTAGCTGAGCGCATAGATGAGCTGCTGCGTGACGATGTCCCACTGGCTGCGAAGCGCTGTTCCGAAGATTAGCGCGATCATCAACGCGGCGCCGAGCACGAGCGCCGGGCCCAGGAACAGGCCAAACAGGATGCCTGCTCCCACGACCGTCTCGAGGATCGTTAGGCCCCAGCCGAAGGCGTACACCAGAGACGCCGGCAGGAACGTTTCCCGAAACTGCGCCACCAATCCGGCGGCGAAGTGGCCCGGTCCCGCTGCCAGGCGCGTGCAGCCGTGCATCAGCAGGTCCACGCCCATCGCGATCCGGAAGAGCGGATAGGCAAATCCCGCGAAGTCGATCGAGCGCCGCGCGTCCATGATGGGAATCTGGGCTTGTCGCGGTCGACGTCAACGGCATCTCACCGGCGATGGCACGATGCCGATCTCGCTACATGAACGCCCTAGTCTCGGTCCACCGCCGCCCCGAAGTCCCGTTCCTGCGGCGAAATTCACCGCTTCTTCAATTTTGTCCGGCCGCGCGCCGGTAATGTCTCTGTCGACGTTTCATAAGGAGCCTGGCCATGAAGGTTCATTGTTCGTTTTCGATCAACCGCCTCCGCGCGGCGCCGGTGTTCCTCGCGAGCGCGCTCGCGTTCGCCGGTGGCGCCGCGTCCTGCGGCCACTCCTCTGCGGGCGCGGCGGATGACGGAAGCGAGACCGGCGTCGGCACGACCGCGCACCCGAACATCATCTTCGTGCTCACCGACGATCTGGCGATGAACCTCGTGCCGTACATGCCGCACGTCTTGCAAATGCAAAAAGATGGCGCGACGTTCACGAACTACTTCGTGGTCGACTCGCTCTGCTGTCCTTCCCGCACGTCGATGTTCACGGGCAGGTACCCGCACAACAGCGGCGTCTTCACGAACACCGGCGACGACGGCGGCTACGCGACCTACCTGGCACGCGGCAATGATCCCCAGACCTTCGCCGTCGCGCTCTCGGCAGGTGGGTACCGCACGGCCATGATGGGCAAGTTCCTAAACGGATATGAGCCCGCCATGAACCAGGCCTCGATGGGATGGACGCAGTGGGACGTCGCCGGCAACGGTTACCCGGAGTTCAACTACAACCTCAACCAGGACGGCAAGCTCGTCCACTATGGGAAGACGCCCGCTGATTACCTCACCGACGTCATTTCTGGGCTCGGGCGGACCTTCGTCTCACTGAAGGCGGCGAAGCCCTTCCTGATCGAGCTCGCGTCGTTCGCGCCGCATGCGCCCTACATCCCGGCGGCCCGGCACGCGAACCTCTTTGCCGGGCTGACGTATCCGCGCACGCCCGCGTTCAACGCGCCCCACACCGCCGCCGACCCGGCGTGGCTGCAGGCCGTTCCGCCGCTCAAGCCAGCGAACATCACCGCCATCAACACGGACTTCAGGATGCGGGCGCAGGCCGTTCAGGCGGTCGACGAGATGATCGGCGCACTCCAGCAGCAACTCGTCGCGAGCGGTCGCGACAAGGACACATACATCTTCTTCGCGTCCGACAACGGATACCACATGGGCGAGCACGCGCAGCTGCCCGGCAAGCAGACGGCGTTCGATACGGACATTCACGTGCCGCTCGTCGTGACAGGCCCCGGCGTCCCCCCTGGCCTGAAGATCGATCAAATGGTCCAGAACATCGATCTCTGCCCGACGTTCGCTGAACTTGCGCAGACGCCACCGCCAGCGACGGTCAACGGGCGCAGCTTGGTGCCGTTGCTCCAGGGCGGGGCGGTGGCCGACTGGCGCAACGTCGTCCTCGTCGAACACCACGATCCAAAATTCGATGCGACGGATCCGGACGCCGACACGGGCACCGTCAAGAATCCCGCAACCTACGAGGCGATCCGCACGGCGACGACGGTCTAAGTCGAGTACGTCACGGGCGAGACCGAGTACCACGACCGCACGACCGATCCCGACGAGCTCGCCAACACGGCCGCCAGCCTGCCTGAGGCGACGGTCGCCAAGCTCCACGCGACGATCGCCGCGATCGCCGGCTGCAGGACGGCCGACGCGTGTTGGACCGCACAACACCTGTAGCTGCCGCTGATCGGTGGTGAAACCCGGGGTCAGTCTTTTTTCAGGCGTAGCTCGACGGCGGGGCCGGGGTTGGGGCCAAGGTTGGGGGCGACCAAAAAAAGGCGCGTCGCGCCCTCGGGCGCGATCTTGGCCAGCGCGGCCAGCACGGCGTTGGCCCGCTGCTGGGCCAGCGCGCGCAAGACGTCGTCGTCGACCACGATGTGCGTGGCGATCAGCTTCTCCATCTCGACGGGCGGCAGATCTTTCTCCACGCCCAGGAAGTTGCGCGGCTTGGGGAAGGTCTCCGCTTTGTAAGCCAGTTGTAAAAGATGCGGGCGCTCGGCGGCGGTCAGCGGCGCGTCGGCGGCGGGTGGCGTGGCGCCGCCGGCCTTGGCCGCTTCCAGGGTCTTTTGCGCTTGCAGCTTGCCGTCTAAGAGGCGCCGGCGTAGCTCCTCGCGGTCGCGCGCCGGCTCGGCGCCGCCCTCGATCTCGAAGGACAAGCCGGGGCGTTCTTGCAGCGCCTTGGCCAGCGTGCGGATCTTCACCTGGGCCGCGCCGTCCACCTTGGCCGCGCCGCCGGCGAAGGCCAGCTTGGACAATTGATCGCCACCGCCAAACGCCGAGGCGATCAGCGAGAACGGCGCCGTCACCGCCTTGACGATCAGATTTCCCAGCACCTTCAGGACCGCGCGCCCGATCTTGAAATCGGGATCGTCCAGCGACCCGGCGATGGGCACCTCCAGATCGATGACCCCGTGGCGATCCTTCAAGATGGCCAGCGCCAGTTTTACCGGCAGGCTGGTGGCGTCGGGGCTCTTCACTTTGTCGCCGAAGGTGAATTGGTCGACGGTGATGTGGTTACGCGCGTCCAGCTTCTTGTTGGCGATGTGATAGTCCAGCGACAGGCCCAGCTTGCCTTTGCTGATGCCATAGCCGGCGTACTTGGCGGCGTAGGGGCTGGCCGGCGGCAGCTCGAAATCTTTCAGCGACACCTTGATGTTGACGAACAGATCCTTGGCCAGCGGGTTCATGGTGCCGGCGATGGACAGGGCGCCCGAATGGTCGATGGCGCCGCGCAGGTCGACGTCGGCGCGCGTGTTGGGATCCGACGACAAGCCGGAGAATCGCCCGCCCAGCTCGGTCAGCTCGGCGGAGTAGTTCGGGCGAATGAGGTGGTCGGTGAAGCTGACGTGCCCGCCTTGCAAGGTCACCTGCCCGATGGTCACCGGCGGTGGAGGCGCCGCAGCGACGGGCGCGGGCGCCGCCGGTTTGGGCGGCGTGGCGGCACCCGTCGGCGCGGCCATGATGTCCTGCAGGTTGAAGTGCGCGTCCGGGTAAAGCATCAGGCGCGAATAGAAATCCGTCAGGGCGATCTCGCGGACACCAATCTTCATCGGCACGGTGGTGACGTCGATGCCGCCGAGGTGGAAGGAACGCCAGGACAGAAACGGTTCGTGCTTGGCGCCGTCGATGGCGGCGAAGCTGGCCAGGTCGACGTCGCCGGCAAAGGCGATGCGCGGATCGGGCGCCGGCCCGTGCGCCGGCGCGGCGGGAAGCTCGATCTTGGCGTCGGCTTTCACCGAGACGGTTCCGTCGGTGACGGTGACGTTCACCTGGTCAGCGAAGTATGGCTGCAGCGGCAGGATCTCGATGGTGCGCAGATCCAGCTTCAGGTTGGCCACCACCGGATCCAGGCCGGCAGTGCCGCTGATTCCGATGCGGCCTTCCTTGTTCAGGCCCAGGCGCACGTCCAGGTTGGCCCGTGATCCAGGCGCGGTGCTGAAGTTGCCGACGGTGATCTTGATGGGCGACAGCGTGGTGACGGCGGCCGGGGTGACCTGGCGATCGTCGAAGCGGACGCTCCAGCCGTCGAGGGCTAGCCGGTTGAGTTTGATCGCCCACGGTGCGGCGGGCGGCGCCGCCGCGGGCGAGCGCGCGGGCGGCGGCGATGGCGATGGCGTTGTCGGTGTCCCGGGCGAGGGGGGCGGCGGTGCGGCCGGCACCAGCGTGGCCAGGTCCACCACGCCGGCGGGGCTGCGTTCGGCGCGCACCCGCCCGTCGTGGGTGACGATCTCACCGACGGTGACGGTGTGCTTGGTCAGGTCGGCGTCGACGTCGCGCACGGCGAGTTGGTGCAACCGGAAGAACTCGTCTTGCGGTCGGGTGGCGCCCTTGGGCCCGCGCTTGCGCAGGCTGAGCTCGGCGATCTCGACGAAGGCGTTGGACAGCCTGATCTCGGGGCCGGCCGCCAGCGCGCGAAAATTGTAGCCGGTACCGACGCGCACTTGCCCGTGCGCCAGATCGAAGGCGATCTGATCGTGGTAGTACGGCGCGAAGCGACCCGGTTCGATGCCCTCCCAGGTCAGCGAGCCGTTGGCGGCCAGCGGCTCCAGGGTCAAGGTGCCTTCGTGCTTCAGTCTGCCGCCCGGCGACGCGCGCAGCGACGCGGTCACCGTGGCCTTGGTCCGCGGGGCATTCGAAAGACCGCGCACCGCCACGGTCAACGGATCGACGGTCACCTCCATGGGCGGATGAACCGTCTCGTCGCGCAGGTGGATGGTCACCGTGTCGACGTCGATGGCGGCAACGGTGAAGCGCGGCGGAGTCGACGCGGCGCTCGTTGACGAAGAGGACGATGCGTTCGGCGCTGGCCGGGCGGCAGCGTGCGCCGCTTTTTCGGACGGCGGCGCCGGCGCCAGCAATTCCAGGTTCAGCTGACCGTGGGCGCCGCGCCGGACGTAAACGTCCAAACCGTGCAACGTCACCTTGTCGATGGCGAACGACTGTCCGGTGACGTCCGCGTTGCCGATCAGAATCTCCAGCAGGTCGAGTCGGGCCAGCGGCGCCGACGATTTTTCGCGCAAGGTGAGCTTTTCCAGAGCCACCCGTCCTTTGACGGTCAGCGACGGCGCGTCGGCGCGCGACCGCACGAAGGACACGTCCAGCGCGAGATCCAGCAGCGCGGACGCCACGTCAAAACGCAGCGGCACCGGCACGTACGGCAGGTAGCGGGTGAGATCGAAGTGGTCGGCGCGCAGCTCGACCGTGGTCTCCTGCGAATCCTTGAACGGCTTGGTGCGGCCGGTGAACGCGAACGGCGTGCCGTCGATGGCCAGCCGCAAGCCCGGTTCGACGTAGGTGTCGATGAACAGCGGCAGCGTCGAGACGAAGGGAATGCCCAGATGGAGGCCGGTGATGGCGTGTTGGCTGTGAAGCGGGCGATCATCGAAGGTGATGGCCGCGTCGACGATGCGGATGTTGTTGACCGAGAAGCGGGCCGGCTCGGCGTTTGGTTCGGCAGGCGCGGACTTGGGACCGGCGGTCAGGCGCGCCAGGATGTCGGAGAAGTTGTAACTGGAGATGTCTGCCCAGGCGTCGGGCGTCGCCTGCAGGCGCGCCACGTGGACGCGCAGGGATTCAAGGCTGACCTCTTTGACGACGGGCGCGCGCCGGTAGACCGAAGCCCACTCGGCGTTGACCAGCAGTCGGTCGAAAGAGACAAACGGCGTGGTGCCGTCGGGCTCGAAGACCTGGAAGCCTTCCACCGCCAGCACCAGGGCGAACGGATTGAACCGCACGTGCGCCACCGAGACGCGGCGGCCCAGCAGCTCGCCCAGCTTCTTTTCCGCCAAGTGCCGCGCCACCGGCGGGACCACCAGGAAGCCGACGACGGTGATCAACGCCAGCGCGCCG
>DASXQB010000255.1:0-6805 GCA_036493295.1 Polyangia bacterium
CGTCGTCTTTAGTCCGCTTGCCCGCGCCGGAGCTCTGGAGGACGCCGTGCAAGGTCTGGCGGCGTCCGCCGAGGACGAGATCATCAAGAGCGTCAACCAGCTGGGCGCTCTCGATGATCCGCGCGCAGTTCCTGCCTTGGACGCGCTGACCGACGATCGATTGCGGGTTGGTCCCGGGGGGCGCGCGCTGATCTGGAATTCGAAGCAGCGCGCGTTTTGCGATCCGATCACCGCGCAAGCGCTGTCGCCGCAGCCCGGCGGCGAGATGAAAGAAGTCGACGTATCGAACGAGATCCGGCGCGTGGCCGCGGCGGTGCTGGCGCAGCTGGAGCTGGGTGCGCCCCAAACCGCCGTGCGCCTGGCGGCCGCCGAGGAGCTGGCCAAAAGCGGCGCCGCCGAAGCGTCGCTGCTGCTGCGCAAGGCCCTTGGCCGCGAGAAAGATCCCGCCGTTCACGAAGCCCTGGCGCTGGCCATCGCCCGCGTCGATCTGCAAAGCCCCGATGCCGCCGCCCGCCTGGCCGCGGTCGAGGTGATCGATAAATACGGCAACGACGTCTTCCTGGCCGATCTGCAGCGCCTCTCGTCAGCCAGCGGTGAACCCGACGCGCGCGTGCGCGCCGTCGCTCAGCGCGCGGTGAACGCCTTCCTGTCCAAGCAACGCTTCGTCAGCATGGTCGGCAGCCTGGTGCACGGCCTCAGCCTGGCCAGCGTGCTGTTGTTCGCCGCCCTCGGTCTGGCGGTGACGTTCGGCCTGCTGGGCGTCATCAACATGGCTCACGGTGAGATGCTGATGCTGGGCGCGTACGCGACCTACTCCGTGCAATCGTTCTTTCAATCGTATCTGCCCGGCGCGCAGCGCTTTTATTTGCTGGCCGCCATCCCGGTCGCCTTCGTCGTCACCGTGCTGATCGGCGTGCTGCTGGAACGCACGGTGATTCGCCACCTTTACGGCCGACCGCTTGAGACCTTGCTGGCCACCTGGGGCATCAGCCTGATCTTGATTCAAACCGTTCGCCTGATCTTCGGCGCCCAGAACGTCGCCGTGGCCAACCCCGACTGGCTGGCCGGCGGCGTTGAGCTGGCGCACGGACTGGTGCTGCCCTACAACCGCATCGGCGTCGTCGTCTTCGTCATCGTCGTCGCCTTCGGCGTCTGGTTCTTGTTGCAGCGAACGCGCCTGGGCCTGCAGGTGCGCGCGGTGACACAGAACCGCGCCATGGCGGCCTGCGTGGGCATCTCCACCGCGCGCATCGACGCCTGGATGTTCGGCCTTGGCTCGGGCATCGCTGGTCTCGGCGGCGTGGCGCTGTCGCAGCTGGGCAACGTTGGGCCGGAGCTGGGCCAAAGCTACATCATCGATTCGTTCATGGTCGTCGTGCTGGGCGGCGTCGGCCGATTGGCCGGCGCGGTGGCAGCGGCGCTGGGGCTGGGCGTGCTGAACAAGCTGATCGAACCGGCCGCCGGCGCCGTGTCGGGCAAGATCGCCGTTCTGGTGCTGATCATCATGTTCATCCAGCGCCGGCCGCAGGGACTGTTCGCCATCAAAGGACGCGTGGAGGCGTAACACCGTGGCCCCTCCCCCGACCGAAGCTTCGCCAGCCCAGCAGATGCTGGCCGCGGAGCGCGCTGCACCGTCGGAAAAAAATGACAGACTGGCCGCCGTGCTGGAACGCCTGCGCCGGTTACATTCGGGCCGCGCCTGGATCGCGGTGGCGATCGCCGCCTTCATCGGATGCGCGCTGATTCCGCTGCTGAACGCCCTGCCCGCGCGCGGATCGTTCCTGCACGTTCCTGATTACTTGATCCCGCTGTTCGGGAAATTCTTGTGCTTCGGGATCGCCGCCCTGGCCATGGATCTGGTGTGGGGTTACGCCGGCATCCTCAGCCTCGGGCACGCGCTGTTCTTCTCGCTGGGCGGATACGGCATGGGCATGTACCTGATGCGGGCCATCCGCGGCGAAGGCGTGTACCGCAGCGACCTGCCCGACTTCATGGTTTTTCTCGACTGGAAGACCCTGCCCTGGTACTGGCGCGGCTTCGAGAGCTTCCCCTTCGCCATCACCATGGCGCTGGTGGTCCCGGGCCTGCTGGCGCTGGTCTTCGGCTACCTGACCTTTCGTTCGCGCATTCGCGGCGTCTATCTTTCGATCGTCACGCAGGCGCTGACCTACGCGGCGATGCTGCTGTTCTTTCAAAACGCCACCGGCTTCGGCGGCAACAACGGCCTCACCGACTTCAAACGCATCCTGGGGTATCCGCTGCAGCTGCCGTCGACCAAGCTGGCCCTGTACGTGGTGTCGGCGGCGACGCTGGTGCTGGTTTATCTGCTGTGCCGGTTCGTGGTCACCAGCAAGCTCGGCCGCGTGCTGGCGGCGATCCGCGACGCCGAATTGAAGGCGCGGTTTTGCGGCTATGAATCCACCCACTACAAGCTGTTCGTGTGGACGCTGTCGGCGATGCTGTGCGCGCTGGCCGGCGCCCTGTACGTGCCGCAGGTGGGGATCATCAACCCCAGCGAGATGCAGCCGTCGAATTCGATCGAGATGGCGATCTGGGTGGCGGTCGGCGGCCGCGCCACGCTGGTCGGCGCGCTGGTCGGCGCCTGGGTGATCAACGGCGCCAAGAGTTTCCTCACCGCCGCCTTTCCGTCGGCGTGGCTGTACGTGCTGGGTGGGTTGTTCGTGGTGGTGACGCTGTTCCTGCCGAAAGGGATCGTCGGTGGCTTGATGGCGCTGCTACGACGATGGAAAGGGAGCGGCAAGCCGTCATGACCGAAGCCGCGACCGCCGTTCCGGCCACCGAGCTCGCCTTGTGGGTCGAGGGCCTCACCGTCAGCTTCGACGGGTTCAAGGCGCTGGACGACGTGACGTTGCTGCTCGACCGCGGCGAGCTGCGCTGCCTGATCGGTCCGAACGGCGCCGGCAAGACCACGCTGATGGATTGCATGACCGGCAAGACCCGCCCCAGCAGCGGCGCCGTTTTTCTGGAAAGCCGCATGAACGATCTGACCCAGCTTTCCGAATGCCGCATCGCCGAGCTGGGCGTAGGCCGAAAATTCCAGCGCCCGACGGTCTTTCAAGGCCACACCGTCTTTGAAAATTGCGAGCTGGCCTTGAAAGCCGACAAGCGCGTGCTGCGATCATTGTTCGGTGGCCTGTCGAAAGCGCAGCGCGCCCGCATCGACGAGGTGCTGGAGATCGTCGGCCTGCGCGCCCAGCGCGATCGCCTGGCCGGCTTGCTGGCCCACGGCCAGAAGCAGTGGCTGGAGATCGGCATGCTGCTTTGCCAGGACCCGAAGGTGTTGCTGATCGACGAACCAGTGGCCGGCATGACCCAACCCGAGATGGAACGCACCGCCGAGCTTTTGCGCAGCCTGGCCGGCCAGCATACGGTCGTCGTGGTGGAGCATGACATGCAATTCGTGCGCAGCATCGCCCGCAAGGTGACCGTTCTGCACGAAGGCCGCGTCCTGGCCGAAGGCAGTATGGACGCCATCCAGAGCAACCCGCGGGTGGTCGAAGTTTATCTGGGGACCTAGGCGCGGCGATGCTGGAGATCTCGAACGTCAACCAGTTCTACGGCAGCAGCCACACGCTGTGGGACGCGACGTTGTCCGTGCCGGCGGGCGGCTGCGTGTGTTTGATGGGCCGCAATGGCGTCGGCAAGACCACGCTGCTCAAATCGATCATGGGCCTTCTGCCCACCACCTCGGGCAGCATCAAGTTCGACGGCCAAGAGCTGGCCGGCGCCAAACCCGAACGGCGCGCCCGCCTGGGCGTCGGCTTCGTGCCGCAAGGGCGGGAGATCTTCGCCGATCTGACGGTGGCTGAAAATCTGCGCGTCGCCCTGGCCGCCGGGCGCGCCGCCACCGTGCCGGAAAAAATCTTCACCATGTTCCCGGTGCTGGAAAAAATGATGAACCGCCGGGGCGGCGATCTGTCGGGCGGCCAGCAGCAACAGCTGGCCATCGGCCGCGCCCTGGTCACCGATCCAAAGCTGCTGATCCTCGACGAGCCGACGGAAGGCATTCAACCGAACATCGTCCACGAGATCGGCGACGTGATCATCAAACTGAACGCCGCCGGCCTGGCCGTCCTGCTGGTCGAACAAAAACTCCCTTTCGCCCGCCGCGTCGCCCGCACCTTCTGCATGATGGACCGCGGCCACACCGTCGCCAGCGGCGAAATCGCCCAACTGGACGACGACCTGGTCAAGCAACACCTGATCGTCTGACCCGCCGTAATTTTCTTTGATCGAAATTGGCCTGACCGGCCTACTAAAGGAAATTCCGCGGGCGGCGGCGTGTGAAGGTTCAGGCATTCCCCGAACGTGAGGTGTTAATGCGATCTCGTCTTTGGTGCTGCGTCGCGATGGTTTCGGTTCTGGGCCTGGGCTGCGCGTCGTCGGACAACGGCTCGGCGACCGGCACTGGCGGAACGACGGTCGGCGGCAGCGGCGGCAGCTCGGGAACCGGCGGCGGCAGCAACGGGTCGGGCGGCGCCGCGACCGGCAGCGGTGGCGCGACGTCGACCACAGGCACCGGTGGCACCGTCGTTGGCAGCGGCGGTAACTCGGGTTCGGGCGGCAGCGCGACGGACGCAGCGGTCGACAAAACGGCCGGCACCGACGGGGGCAGCGGCTCGGAGACGGGCGTGCCGGCGGTCGGGTGCACCGGACTCACCACCAAGTACTGCGACGACTTCGAGATGCAGACCGAAGGCAAGGCGCCGACCGGCAACTTCACCATCAACGGCCCCGCCGGCGGCGTCATCGTCGACACCACCAAGCCCTATGACGGCACGAAGTCGATGCACTTCAAGCTGCCCAAGCCGGGACCGACCGCTCAGCTTTCCTTCACCAAAGAGTTCCCGATGGACGAGTTCTTTGGCCGCGCCATGATGTACATGACGCGCGTGCCGACGAACGACAATCACTGGGATCTGCTGTACTCGTACTTTGGCCAGACCGAGTGGGAGCTGGGCGGGCAAAGCGGCGTCTTCGAGCTGGTCTGCGATCCGGGTGGCAACAAACCCGAGCTGGACAACAGCTCGAAGACGAAGTTCCCGGTCGGCAAGTGGGTGTGCCTGCAGTGGCACTTCAAGAACGGCATGGGCGCGGGCAACACGTACACGGTCAAGGTCGACGGCACCGCCGTCGACAAGGGCGACTTCACCGGCAACCAATGGCCGGCCGGCACGTTCCAGAACATGAGCTTTGGCTGGGTGACGTACCCAAGCTCGGGGTCCGACGTGGACATCGAGTTCTGGATCGACGATCTGGCCTTCGGCGCACAAGAAATCGCCTGCCCCGCCGCGATGTAACCGCCTGATCATCCGGGCAAAAACCTGCTGCCCGGGGCGGTGAAGATCCGGGCCGCTTCCGCCTGTTTGTGTGGATGCGACGGCTCTTGCTTTGCTGTGTCATGGTCGGTTCGGCTTGGACCCTTGGCTGCGCCGCGGAGAACGGCGGCTCCGTCACCGGCAGCGGTGGCTCCACGGGCAACGCCAGCGGCGGCAGCACCGGCACGAACACCGGAACCGGCGGCAACACCAACAACGGCAGCGGCGGTCAGACGACGGGCACCGGCAGCGGCGGTGCAGTCGCCGGCGGCAGCGGCGGCAGCCAGGGTTCAGGCGGCAGTAGCGCCGACGCCGCCGTCGACAAACCCGCCAGCACCGACGGCAGCAGCGGATCGGAAGGCGGCGGTGTGGTCGGCGCGGCTTGCCCCAGCGGCGTCACCACCAAATTCTGCGAGGACTTCGAGACCCAGATGGCCGGCCAGCCGCCGACCGGCGCGTTCACGTTCAGCGGCGCGAACGGCCCCACGGTCCCAGCTGGCTCGATCCTGGTGGACACCACCAAGCCCTTCGACGGGACGAAGTCGCTGCACTTCAATATTCCCAAGCCCGGCCCCACCGCGCAGCTCCTCTTCACCAAGCAATTCCCGATGACGGATTTCAACGGGCGCGCGATGGTCTACATGAGCCGCGTCCCCACCAACGGCAATCACTGGGACATGCTTTACAGTTATTTCAGCGCGACGGGCGGCGACACTCAATGGGAAGTGGGCGGGCAAGCCGGCGTGTTCGAACTGGTTTGCGATCCGCCGGACCACGGCCTTGATTCGAAGACAAAGTTCCCCACCGGCAAATGGTTCTGCCTGCAATGGCGATTCAAAGACGCCGGTGCCGGCATGGACAACACCTATACGGTCAAGGTCGACGGTGTCGCGGTGGACAAGGGCGACTTTACCGGCGCCAACTCCAGTGGTGAAAAGTGGCCGGCCGGCCCATGGAAGAACATGAGCTTCGGCTGGACGATCTACAACGAAGCAACGTCGAACGTCGACATCGAGTTCTGGGTCGATGATCTCGCCTTCGGCGAACAAGAGATTCCCTGCCCCAATCTACCAGCGATGCCGTAGCGCAGTGGAGTACTGTCGCGCAAAGTCAAAGGGACGCGGCGTCTCAGCCGACCTTTCGCTGCCAGGCGAGGGCTTCCACACGACGTCTCAAAGCCTCGTCGATACAGGCCGTGTTGTCGAGGCAGGCATCGCGAGTCCGCCGCCATTGCTCCTGGTCCTTCAGCACTGCCGGCTTCTTGTCAGGCCACGTCTCTAGAAGTTGACGGACGGCGAGATCCACGCTGCGATCCCAGGCGGCCAGATCAAAGCTTTGACAAATCGCTTTCTCAGTTGCACTGGCGGCAGCAGTGCATGCGAACGATGGTGTCGGTCGAGCATCGGGCGACCGTTTCCTCAAAACAAATAGTAACTGCGTGTCGTGGTGGTAAAGCAGAACGTTGC
>DASXQB010000256.1:0-3794 GCA_036493295.1 Polyangia bacterium
CACCGACGGCCCCACCGGCGCGGTGGCGCACGCCAGCCACAACGGCGTGAACACGACAGTCAAAGCCAAGGTCTTCAATCCAGCCTCTTCCACATCGGCCGGATCCCGGCGGCCTTGATCATCGGCTCGCCAGCGGAGAGAAAGTAATCCACCCGCCGGTTGATTCGCTGGTCTTCCTGATCGGCCGAATCTTGCGTCACGTGCGCCTTGCCAAGACCGGCAAAGGCGATGGGGATGGGCAAGCCTTTGCGACGAAACCACAGCGCGATGGACCGGGCGCGGTCTTGCGACAGCTTCAGGTTGTGGGCGGCGCTGCCCACCGTGTCGGTGGCCCCGACGATGTAAAGCGCGACGTCACGGGACAACCCCTTCCCGCGCGCGGCGGCCAGCCTTTCGCTCAAAACCTTGTGCGCGGCTTCCAGCTTGGGGATCTCGGTGGCGTCGATCTCGGACGAATCGGTCCTGAAGGTGACGTCGTCGTGCGGGATCAGAACCGAATACGGTGTCAGCGTGACGTCGAACGACGAGCCGCGGGCGTCGGTGGCGTGCAGATCGATGCGCATGACCGGCTCGTCGCGCGCGGGGTTCCAGGTCACGATGATAGGCGCGCCGGCGGGTCGAGCGGACACGTCTTCCTCCTCGTCGGCCAGCACCTCGCCCGATTCGCCGGTCACCTTGATGGCGATCTTCGGGACCTGATGCGACAGCGTCACCTCCAGCCGGTGCTGTGGCAGATCGACCTTTGATTTGTCGATGGTCATGCGCAACGGGCTGGCCGCGACCGCGGATCGGTCGGCGGTTTTTTCGGCGGCGTTTGCCCGGCCCGCGGCCAGCAGCGCGACCGCGGCAGCAAAAAGACAGTGGCGCGTCCTCATCTGAAAAGGTCCCGATCGAGCCGGGCAAGCATACCTCGGGTCAGGGCCCGGCGCGCGGGACGGATGAATCCCGCGTGCTAAGTTGACCTTGCCGTGTACACCCATCGCGCGCTGACCCTGGCCCGGTTACGGCACGCGGCGCTGCCGCTGGCCCTGGCCACGCTTGCCTGGACCGGCGGCTGCGCCACCGCGCCCGCGCCACTGGTGGAACCGGCGTTCGCCGCGCGCACGTACACGCCGTCGCGCATCGCCCTTTTGCCGCCCGACGTATTCGTCGTTCTCGATCAGGTGGGCGATAACGATCCGGCGGCGTCGGCGGCGCTGGGACAGTCGCTGTCCGCCGAGACGGTCGCCGCCATCCAGCGCCTGCTGCACAGCCGTGGGTACGACGTGAACCTTGGCGCGCGCTGGGACGGCGTGGTGGCCCAGGATGGTCAGTTGCTGGTCAGCCGCGACGAGCTGGGCTGGCTGGCAAACGGCATCCTGCAATTCGAGAACAGCCCGGACAGCGCCGCCCAGGGACCGTTGTCGCCGCCGCGCTTCGTGGCGCCCGAGCTAGCCGCGCGGGTGGGCTGGGCGACCCAATCGGACGCGCTGCTGTACGTGAACGTCAAAGGCGTCAGCGTGTCGAACGGCAAGCGCGTGGCGCAAGTGCTGGGCGTGGTGTTCATCGTCGTCATCGTCGCGGCGATCATCGTCGCCATGCTGGCCGAGGCGAAAGGCGGCGGCGGATCGCACGCCGGACCGTTGGGTGGCGGTGGGGGTGGGGGTGGTTGGCGGGGAACGCCCGCCTTTCGCGGCGTGCCCGCTGGAAGGGGGGCCGCGGCGGTGGCGCCTTCGCACCTCGCGGCGCCAGCGGGCGGCGGTTGGCGTCCGCCGGTCGGGCGCGGCGCGCCGCCGCCGGTGCCGGTCGCACCGGGGCGAATCTACGGCGGCGGCCCGCATGTGAACATCGGCGTTGGACTGGTCATTCCGCTGGACGGGCCGCAGTACACCCACGACGGCACGGTCGCCCACGACGACGAATGGTACGGCGGCGACAACATCTACGTGGCGATGACCCTGGTGGCGGCCTATGACGGACGCATCTTGTGGCACGCGCGCCAGCACCTTGATCTCGACGCCGAGAATGCCAAAGACGTCGATGCCATGGCGGCGATGATGTTGTCCGGGCTGCCCGCCCGCATCGGCACCGCGGACCCGGCGGCGACGGCGGCGTCCAGCCCGACCAGCGGGCGATGATCCGCGGACGAACCATTTCGCGCTTCGCGCTCGGCGCCGTATTGTGGTCGGCGGTGGTGGCTGCCAAAGAACCGCCCGTCCCCACCCGACGGGAAAATCTGGTCGAGCGCATCCACGGCGTCGACGTCGCCGATCCCTATCGCTGGCTGGAAGACGCCGACGCCGCCGAGGTGCGAACCTGGACCGCTGCCGAAAACGCCCTCACCCGCGCCACCATCGATGCGATCCCGGCGCGGCCGGTGATCGAAAAGCGATTGTGGTCGCTGTACGAGATCGGCTCGCTGGGCACGCCGGTGGGGCGCACGCGGCTGGGCGGGCGACGGCGGTACTTCTATACCCGGCGCGACGGCAAACAGAACCAGCCGGTGCTGTACGTGCGCGACGGCGCCGGCGGCGCTGACCACCCGCTCGTCGACGTCAACGCGCTGGCCAGCGACGGAACCCAGTCGCTGGACTGGTGGGTGCCCTCCCAGGACGGCGCGCTGGTGGCATACGGCGTTTCGGCCAACGGCAGCGAAGAATCCGTGCTGCGCGTGCGCGAGGTGGCCACCGGCCGCGATCGCCGCGACGAGATCGCCCGCACCCGGGCCTGTTCGCTGGCCTGGCTGCCCGACGGCAAAGGCTTTTTCTATACCCGCTATCCGACTGCCGGCAGCGTCCCGGCCGGCGACGAACGGTATCACCGGGCGGTGTTCTTTCATCAGCTGGGTGATGATCCGGCGGGCGATCGGAAGATCTTCGGCGAGGGCCGCGACCTGAAAGATTGGCCCGATGTCGCGCTGTCGCCGGACGGCCGCTGGCTGGCTGTCACCGTCGCGCAAGGCTGGTCGCGCAGCGAGGTCTACCTCATCGATCACCACGACCGGCACGCGCACGCCAACCAGCCCATCACCGTGGTGGCCGGCGTCGAGGCACAATTTTCCGTGGTCGAGATCTTGAATGATCGTTTGTTCCTGCAATCGAACCAGGATGCCCCGCGCGGTCAGATCATACGCGTCGATCCGCAGCAGCCCGAGCGCGCCCACTGGACGGTGGTCATCCCGCAAAGCAAAGACATCCTGCAAGATGCCACCTACGTCCGTGGGCAGTTCGCCGCCCGCTATCTGGTCGACGCTTCGTCGCGGGTGCGGCTTTTCTCCGACGAGGGCCGGCCGCTGCGCGAGCTGACATTGCCGGGCCTGGGACAGGTCACCGGGGTCAGCGGCGAACGCGACAGCGACGAATTTTTCTACGCCTTCACGTCTTTTCTCGCTCCCACCACGGTGTTTCACCACGACGCCGGCAAGCAGGCAGGCAAGACCGCCGGCGCCGATCCGATCTGGCGGCAGATCGCCGCGCCCGTCGACGCCGCCGCCTTCACCGTCGACCAGGTGTGGTTCACCTCGCGCGACGGTACGCGCTGCCCGATGTTCCTGATCCACCGCAAGGACGCGCCGCCCGACCAGCCGCGCCCGGCGGTGCTGTACGGGTACGGCGGCTTCAACATCGACGTCCTGCCGGCGTGGTCGCCGTCGATCATTCCGCTGCTGGAGGCGGGCGGCGTGTACGCGGTGGCCACCTTGCGCGGCGGCGGCGAATACGGCGAGGCCTGGCACCAGGGCGGCATGCTGGGCAAGAAACAAAACGTCTTCGACGACTTCATCGCCGCGGCCGAATGGCTGCTGGCCAACAAGATCT
>DASXQB010000257.1:0-1590 GCA_036493295.1 Polyangia bacterium
AAGGGCCTGGCCATGCTCGAGGTCCGCTGGCACGGACACATGGTCGTGCACAATCAGCCAGACACCATCTATGCGCCGGAAGCAGGCGGTCCACCGCAACCAGAGGGCAGAGACGTGACCGCTGGCCAACCTGCCCTGCACGTGGTTGAGGCTATGAACAAAGGCCAGCTCTCCGTGCGTGGTGACATTCAAGTCGCGGACCTCATAGAAGACCGGCCCCGCATACGCCGCAAAGGCCTCTTGCCAGGCGCGCCGTTTCTTTTCGGCTCCCTGGTATCGCAGGGGCGGACCGACATCGAAGGAAACGATGTCAGGTGCGTAGATGGACATGATGCCCTCCACGTCCTTGGCGCGAAACGCCTTCGCCCACTCGTCCACGCGTTCCCGAATGCAGGCTGCAGTCATGGCGAAGGATCAGCGCGGGTTCAGCAAGAACGGGCGCTGCTGGCCGTCGAGGGTGCCGACGCCGACGATCTGCCCGCTGTCATTGACGCCGGTCGCCTCCTGCAATTCCCAGCCGGAGGCGGCATCGATGAGGTCGGTGAGATCTTGCATCCGCCCGCCGTTGATCGCGAACGCCCGTTCATCGAGAAAATCGCCGTCGGCGCGATCGAAGTCGCCCACCACCAAGCCTTTGTTGTTGATCGCCAGCGCCTCGCTGTAGTCGCCGCCGGTGGTGTCCAGGTCGTGCATGCGCCCGTTCTGATAAACGAACGCGTGCGCCTTCTCGTCGCCGGTCAGGTAGGCCTGACCAACCACGGCGCCGGCGTCATTGACGGCATAGGCGCGGCTGTACGATCCCCCCAGCGTTCCCAAATCTTTCATTGATGAAGCGCCGGCGACGGTGGTGGTGAATGCGCGAAACAGCCCGTCGGTGTTGTAGGAATAGCCGACGATCTGCCCGGCGTTATTCACGTCGTACGCGCTGCTGTACGGTCCACCCAGCGTCCCCAGATCGCGCAGGGCACCGTCGTGAAAGACAAACGCGTGTTCGTCGCCAGTGCTGATCTTCGAGGCACCAACCACGTCAGACGCGTCGTTGATCCCATAGGCGCTGCCGTATCCGCCGCCCAGGCTGCCCAGGTTCGTCATCGATCCATTTATGATTAGAAACGGACGGTAGCTTCCGGTCGACAAGGTGGCATAGCCGGCAACGGCGCCAGTCTGATTGACCGCGCTGCCCACCGAAATCGTGCCGCCCAGTGTTCCGAGATCGTGCATCAGGCCTTCCTGGGCAGCGAAGGCGTGGCGCTGGTTGCCGGCCGAGGATGAAAGACCGACCGCTTCACCACTGGCGCTGATGGCCTGGGCATAACCGATGGATCCACCCAGCGAGCCAAGATCGACCACGGCATAGGACTTGGCGGCGTTGGCGCCCGCAGAGGTGCTGGCGCCGTTCGATGTGGTGGCGGCGGCGGCCGTTTCCTCAATCGGGATCGGCGGCGACGCATCCGATGGCGCCACGTCACCGCAACCCCCGACCAAACCGGAACAGACAATAATCGCGATGAAATCCAAGCCATTTGTGTGCTGCATGGCCCCGCCCCCTTCTCTTGCCGCCCCCGTCGGCGCCCACCCGACGCCTCTGAT
>DASXQB010000258.1:0-15176 GCA_036493295.1 Polyangia bacterium
ACGCCGACTTCGTCAAGGTGGTCGACTTCGGCATCTCGAAGGCGGTCAAGCAGGGCGGTGACGAAGGCCCCGAGACATATCGCCTGACCCACACCGGCCTTTTGCTGGGGACGCCACTTTACATGTCGCCCGAGCAGGCCCGCGGCGAAGAAGATCTCGACCACCGCGTGGACATCTGGGCGCTGGGGGTTTTGCTTTACGAATGCCTGACCGGCGAGGTTCCGTTCCGCGCCAACAACTATCTGGGCATCATCTCACAGGTGCTGACCCACCAGGCCGTGCCGCCGTCGCGCCTGCGCCCGGAGCTGGGCATTCCCACCGCGGTCGAGACGGTGGTGATGCGGGCGATGGAAAAGGATCGCAGCAAACGCTATCAGGCGATGAGCGATCTCGAGCGCGATCTCGAACGACTGTTGGCCGGCGATCAGAACGTCGGCTTGTCGGATCCGTCGGTGTCGACGCTGCCGCCGCTGTCGGCGCTGGAAGCCGGACCCAGTCGCTGGCACCTGGGGCTGGCGGCGATCGTCGCGCTGGTGGTGGGGCTGGCCTTCGCGCTGTCGCGCTCGCCGGCGGAGAAACAGCACGCGGGCAACGTGCCGACCGGCAGCGCGCCGGCGACCCCGCAACCAGAGACGGCGGCCGCCGCTGTACCCACCACGGCGGCGCCGTCGACGGAAGCAGCCGTCGTTGCTGCCACCCAGCCGATCGCGGTGGCCCCTGCCGCCGCACGGCCAAACTCCAAGGCCACGCACCCGCCGCAGCGGCGCGGCCCGCACGCCGACCGCAAGAGCGGCAGCGCCGGCAGCTCGCCCGCCGAACCGTCGGAATCTGCTCGCCGGGGTGTCCTGCCCTCCGGCTCGCGCGAGGCCTATCCCGATCAGTAGCGCGTCGCCGACGACTTGCTATTGTGAGGCACCTTTGACTTCCGCGTCCACCGTCGCGCGCCCGTCTCTTTTTTTCGGCGTCAGCCTGCTGGCCTGTCTTTGCGTCCTGACGACAGTGGCGGCGCCCGCGCGCGCCGCCGACGACGCCACCGCCGCCGCGCGCTCGCACTATGAGATCGGCCTACGCCTGTTCGACGCTCGCCAGCACGATCAAGCGCTGCTGGAATTTCGTGCCGCCAACGACCTGAAGTCGCGCCCGGCCGCCCTGTTCATGATGGCCCAGTGCGAATACCTGATCGGCCAGTTGAAAGCGGCGCGCACGCACTATGAACAGTACGCCAAGGAAAATCCCGACGGCGAATTCGTCGAGCTGGCCAAGGACCGCATCGAGAGCATCGACAAACGCCCGTCGACGTTCGTCATCAACACTGTCCCGGATGATGTCAGCGTGCGCATCACTTCAGAGACCACGCCCAACCTGCCGCCCGTCACCGGCCAGGCGCCGAACAACTTTTCTGTCGCGCGCGGCCGCTATCGTATCACCGTCTCCAAGGCCAACTTCCTGCAACAGTCGCGCGTGGTGGACATCGATCTCGCCGACACCAAGCCGTTGTTCTTCAAGCTGGACCCCATCCCGGCGCGCCTGGAGATCGAGACCTGGCCGGCAGGCGCCACCCTGTACGTGAACGGCAACCGCGCCCGCAACCCGTATCGCCAGGACGTGGTGCCGGGTCACTATGAATTGTTCGTCGAGGCGCAGAACCGTGACAGCCGCACCGTCGAGTTCACGCTGAACCCGGGCGAGCGTTTGCTGCTCACCGACGGCCAACGCCTGCAGCTGCAATACGTGCAGCGCTCGGGGCGGCCCGAGCTCATCGGCGCATCCGCCGTGCTGCTGGGCTTCGTGGGCGCCGCCGCCGTCGCTGCGGCCATCGGCAAGCAACTGGAAGATCCGTCGGTCTCGGCGCTGCTGCTGACGGGCGGCGGGGCGCTGACCGGCACCGTGGCCGGCGCCCTGGCCGGAAGCGTGCTGGTGCCGACGTACATCCCGGACAACCGCGCGCTATTCATCATCGGCGCCATGTGGGTCGGCGCCGCCGAAGGCGCCGGCGCCGGGATTTCCATCGAGCAAACCGTGGCCTCCGACGACAACAGCGACCCAAACTGTCAAGGCTGTCGAGCGCCGCTGGGCGAACGGCTGCGCGCTGCCTTCTTCGGCAGCTTGCCGGGCCTGGCGTTGGGAATCACTTCGGGAGCGTTGCTGTCATCGCACGCACCGACGTACGGACGCGTGTCGCTGATCCAGAGCGCCGCGCTGGGCGGCATCCTGGCCGGGGGATTGATGGCGGTGGCGTTGCAGTTGCATCCGTACGGGTCGGCTTGGGAACAGCAGATCACCACGAGTGATCCCGACCTGATGAAGAATCCGAAATCGAAATGCGTCCCGATCGCTCCGAACGAAGTGACCGGCCAGCCGCAATGGCGCTGTCCCGAGCGCAGCATTCTCGATCTCACGCTGCCATCGCTGATCGGTCTGAATGTGGGTCTGGGCGCTGGCCTGTTGGCCGCGTACCTGCCCGATCAAAATCAATACGGTCCCAGCTGGACCCGCGTCCTGCTGGTTGATCTGGCCACCATCGCCGGCACGCTGGGCGGCGGCATCGCCGGCTGCATCGCCATAAAAAACTGCCTCAGCGGATACCCGACCGACGACGGGCGCGCCGCGTCCGCGGTGGCCGCCCTCAGCGGCGGCGCGCTGGGTTTCGTGATCGGCGCGGTGGTCACCCGCAACACCGACAAGGGCATGACGGATTCAAATCCGACGACTGCCTCCGGCCCCACCGCGACGCTGACTCTCTTTCCCGCGCCGCAACTACAAGGCGGCACGGTCCCGATGATCACGGCGATCGGAACGTACTAGCGCAAAAGCGTCGCGCCTAGACCGCGAAGCCCAGCGCCGTCAGCTCTGCTTCCAGCCGATCGAGCTCGCGCCGAACCGCGATGGGCGATGGGCCACCCGTGACGACCCGCGCGGCGACGGCGCGCGCCGGATCCAGCGCCTCCAGCACCGACGGCGTCAGGCCGGGATCAACGGCGCGCAGCTCATCGGGCGACAGCGCGCGCAGCGAGACCTTGCGCTGCTCGGCCAGCTTCACCAGCCGGCCGACCACCTCGTGCGCACTGCGAAAAGGCATCCCGCGCCGGACCAGCTCCTCGGCCAGATCGGTCGCGCCCAGCGCCGGATCGCCGGCGGCCTCGCGCATGCGTTCGGTGTTGAATTCCAGACCGGCCACCAGCCCCGGCATCACCGACAGTGACAGTCGCGCGGTCTCAACGGCGTCGTAAAGCGGCTCCTGCGACTCTTGCAGATCTTTGTTGTACGCCAACGTCAGGCCCTTGCTGATGGTCAAAAGCGTCACCAGATCGCCGATCACCCGCGCCGGCTTGGCGCGCAGAAGCTCGGCGATGTCCGGGTTGCGTTTCTGCGGCATCAACGAACTGCCCGAACAATACCCTTCGCCCAAGCGCACGAACCCGAACTCGGTCGTCGACCACAGGACCAACTCCTCGCCGAAGCGCGACAGGTGCACGCCGATCAGCGCGCAGGCGAAGGTCAGCTCGGCGGCGAAGTCGCGATCGGAGACGGCGTCCAGGCTGTTGTGCGTGGGCTCGTCGAAGCCCAGCTCTTTCGTTGTGCGCGCGCGATCGATCGGCAATCCCGTCGCCGCCAGCGCGCCCGACCCCAGCGGCGACTGCCCCGCTCGGCGCGCGCCGTCCAGCAGACGCCCGCGATCGCGCCCCAACATTTCGGCGTACGCCAGCAGATGGTGGCCCAGCGTCACCGCCTGCGCGCGCTGCAGGTGCGTGTACCCGGGCAACAGTGTGTCGGCGTGCTCGCGCGCGCGCCGGCACAACGCCACGCGCGTGCGATCGATGGCGGCGGCTAGTTCAACGGCGGCGGCGCGGGCGTAGAGTTTGAGATCAGTCGCCACTTGATCGTTGCGGCTGCGCGCGGTGTGCAGGCGGCGGCCCGGCTCGCCGATCAATTCGATCAGGCGGCCCTCGACGTTCATGTGAATGTCTTCCAGCGCCGGGTTCAACGGGCGCGCGCCGCTTTCAAATTCTTTGGCCGCCGCGTCGAGCCCGGCGATGATCGCGTCGGCGTCGGCGGCCGAGATCAAACCGACCGCGGCCAGCATGCGGGCCTGGGCTTGACTGCCGCGGACGTCATCGCGCAGCAAGCGGCGATCGAAATCGACCGACGCATTGAGCGCCGCTGCCGCCGGATCCATCGCGCCGTCAAACCGCGCTCCGCGTCCACCACTGCCAGGCTTTTCCGTCGACATTTGCCGCTGTCATACCCCAAAGCTGCATGTTTGAAGTGGCGAAAACAAAACCAGCACGCTACGATGATTTTGGGACATCCGCGAGCGACTGGCCCTAAAAGGAGGACGAGTGCATGGCAAAACGAACCCTCATGAACGGTAGGGAGCCTCTTCGCCACCAGACCCGACTCGGAGTAAAGGAGCCCGAGCGGAGTTAGCCTCCTCACGGACCAGCCTGTTTCGTTGTTAGTTGGTCAACGAGCCACAGACCTTCACCAGGCCTGACAGCGGGGCTCGCGCTGAACGGCCACAGATTGGGCGGCGCCCAGCGGCGCTAGCTCAGACCAGTCGGGTAGCGGACCAAGGCGCGCCGGTGAGACAACTCCCGGCGCGCTTTTTCTACGCCCTTCAGCCGACGGCCCGCGGCGGGGTGAAATTTGCCGCCGCCACAAAAATGAGAGACGATGCGGCGATGACAAATCCGTCGCAGGGGCATGATCGGGGTCGTGGGGGACGAACGCGGTGGTGGACAGCGGCGCTTTTGTTCGCGCTGGGTAGGTCATGGGCGCCCGCGACGGCGCAGGCGGCCACTTACCACTACGTCGATTGGATGACGGCCGACGTGGCCGGCGGGACCGCCACCGGGACCATCACGCTGCCGGACAATTCGACGGTGACGGTCAGCTTCGCGGCCATCAACCAGGACAGCTCGCCGGGAAATTTGTACGGCGCGCAAACCGACGGCACCGGCACCAACTACTGGATCCCGAACACGCCGTACATCAGCACGCAGGTGGAAAACCCGCCGCTGGACACGGACATCTTGCAGCTGGCCGGCGGGCAGAACCAGACGTACAAGGTCACGCTGTCCGAGGCGATCAAGGATCCGATCATGGCCATCGTCAGCCTGGGCGCGCCGGGCACCACCATCACCTATGATTTCGATTCGCCCTTCACCATCGTCAGTCAGGGCGTCGGTTATTGGGGCGGCAGCGACACCGCCCTGATGCAGCTGCCGAACAACGTCCTGCAAGGCGCCGAGGGACACGGCACGATTCAGTTCATCGGGACCTTCTCGACATTTTCGTGGACGGTGCCCGTGCCGGAGACCTGGCACGGGTTCAACTTCGGCATTCGCACCACCGAACGCATCGAGCCGACGACGGACGCCGGGGCGGACGCCGAGCCCGACGACGCCGCGGACGCAGGCGCGATCGACAGCGCCGAAGACCTCCCCGCTGAAACGGCGCCAGAGGTGGCCGTCGAAGTCGCGCCCGAACCGACGCCTGAACCGACTGACGCTGGCGTCGACGTGACCAGCACGAAAGACGCGGCCGCCGACACAGGCGCCGACGCCGGCACGCGCGTCTCGTCCGGCGGCGGTTGCGGATGCGCGATCGAAGGCACCCCGGGCGGCGCGGCCGGTGGCGCCGCTGCCCTGGTCCTGCTGGCCCTGCTGTCTCGCCGGCGATCGGCGCTCCGGCGGCGCTGAGCGGCGAAGTTAACAGAAATTCGCGGCCCACATTTCGAGCGTGAGCAGCGCGAAGAGTTTGCGGCCCACATCTTGGCCGGACAGGTGTTTTGAGAGCAGATTCGCGATCGCCGACGGGGCCAGGCCCAGACGGTTCACGGCGGCGCCGCTGAGCAAGCGCTGTCGCAACCGTTCGGTCGAGGGATCGCGCAGCCATTGGTCGACGGGGATTTCGAAGCCGCGTTTGGGGCGGTCGGTGATCGACGGGGGCAGACAGCGACGCAGAAGCCGCCGGAAAAGCGGTTTGTCGTGGCGAGCGCCGATCTTGGCCCGCGGCGAAAGGCCCAGGCCCAGCTCGACCAGGCGGCGATCGAGGAGGGGCACGCGCACCTCCAGGCTGTGCGCCATCGACAGCTTGTCGGCTTTCAGCAACAGGTTGTCGAGCAGCATCGACGAGAAGTCGACGTACTGCAGGCGTTGAACCGGGTCCAGTCCCTGCTGGTGCGCGCGAGAAAAAAGGCCATCGATGCGCGCGTGGCACGCCTCGGCGTCGGGCGCGCCCAGAGCGCGGCGTTCCTGGTCGGAGAAAAGCTCGAACCAGTTCAGATAGCGGGCGCTCTCGGGCAGGCGGGCCGAGTCGATCAACTTGGCGCCGCGGCGAAGAAGATTGCCGAAGCCTTTCGATCGCGCGGGCACGAGCCGGCTCAGCGCGGATGGGTGCGACGTGCCGGCGAAAGACGCCAGGTGCGACGATTCCGCCAGCCAGCCCCAGAAATAGCGCGGGTAGCCACCCAGCACTTCGTCGCCGCCCTCGCCCGACAGCGCGACGGTGACGTGGGCGCGCGTGCCTTTGCACAGGTGCCACAGCGGCAACACGGCGCTGTCCGACAGCGGGTCCTCGAGAAAACCAACGATCGTTTCCAGGTCGCCCAGCGCGTCCGGGGCCAGTTGAATGCGCACGTTGTCGCTGCCCACCTGGCGCGCCACCGTCGCGGCAAATTCGGTTTCGTCGCCGCGATCCGACGCCGCGAAGCCGATGGAAAATGTCCGCGGCGGCGGGCGGCCGTCGCGCGCGGCGTACGCCGTCAGCGCGCTGGAGTCGAGACCGCCCGACAAGAACACGCCGGTCGGCACGTCGGCGATCAAGTGTCCGGTCACCGACGCGCTTAACCGCTGATCCAGCATCGCCAGCAAATCGTCGTCGGAAACGCCGGACAACCGTTCGGGTGCAAGCTCATAAAAGCGCCGCGCGTTCTCGTCGCCGGAATCCAGCGCCACCTCCAGCAAGGTGGCCGGTTCCAGTTTGGTCACGCCGGCGAAAGCGGTGGTCGGCGACGGCACATACCCCAGGCACAAGAACGAGCCCACAAAACGCGCATCCACCGGCGGCCGCCCCTGCCCGTCGGCGGCGAAGGCCCGCACCTCGGAGGCGAACGAAAGCTGGCCGCCGCCGCGTCGCAAATAAAGCGGCTTGATCCCGAAGCGATCACGGGCCAAGAACAGCCGCCGCCGCGTGCGATCGACCAGAGCAAAAGCGAACATCCCTTCCAGCCGCGCCACCAGCGCGTGGGCGCCCCATTGTTCATAGCCGTGGACCAGCACTTCGGTGTCGCTGTGGCTGCTGAATCGGTGACCGGCGGCGCAGAGCTCGGCGCGCAGCTCTTGAAAGTTGTACACCTCGCCGTTGTAGACAATCTGGACCGAGCCGTCCTCGTTGCCCATCGGCTGATGACCAAGGGGGCTGACGTCGATGATCGACAGCCGGCGCATCCCGATGCCGACGCCACCCTCGACGAAGGTTCCGCAATCATCCGGACCGCGGTGCACCAGGGTGGCCACCATGGCGTCGATTTCGGCGGCCGCGACACCCTTGCCGGCGAAGCGCGCGATGCCCACGATCCCGCACATCCGCTAGCCGCCGGTTTCCATCAAACGCGGCAACATATATCATGTGACGCGACATTGCTGCGTCCTCCGACGTCACCTGTCTCTATACTCTCGCCACTATGAATATCCTTGGCCTGAACGCCTTCCACGGAGACGCCTCCGCTGCCTTGGTGAAGGACGGTCAGCTGGTGTCGGCCATCGAAGAAGAACGCCTGAACCGGCACAAGCACTGCGCCGGTTTTCCGTCGCTGGCCAGCAAGGCGGTCCTGCAGCACGGCGCGGTGGCCCCGTCGGAGTTGCAGCACGTGGCCATCTCGCGCGATCCGAAGGCCAACCTGCACAAGAAGATCCTCTTCGCGCTGCAAAAGCGGCCGTCGTTCACCAAGATGGTGAAAAGCCGCCTGGCCAACGTGGCCAAGGTGCGCGGCGTCGACGAGGCGCTGCGCGTCGCCCTGGCTCCCGACGCGGAACGCCTGACCGCCAAGTTCCACAACGTCGAGCACCACAAATCGCACATCGCCAGCGCCTTCTTCGTCTCGCCCTTCGAAGAGGCGGCCTGTCTGTCCATCGATGGCTTCGGCGATTTCGTGTCGACCATGCGCGGGACCGGGCGCGGCCTGGATCTCGCCATCATCGACCGGGTCGAGTTTCCGCACTCGGCGGGGCTTTTCTATACGGCGGTGACGCAGTTCCTCGGTTTCCACCGGTACGGCGAGGAATGGAAGATGATGGGCCTCGCTCCGTACGGCAAGCCCACCCACGTCGCCGAGCTGCGCCACCTGATTCACCCGCTGCCCGACGGTCGCTTCGAGCTGGGCCTGGACTATTTTCAGCACCACACCGACGGCGTCGAGATGTCCTGGGACGAAGGCTCGCCGCGTGTCGGCCGGGTGTTCTCCGACAAGCTGAGCACGCTGCTGGGTCCGCCGCGCGATCCCGAGGACCCGGAGTTCTTCGGCAAGTGGGCGGACCTCGCGCACAGCGCGCAGATCGTCTATGAAGAAATTTTCTTTCACGTTTTGAGAGATCTGCACGCCCGCACCAAGCTGACCAAGTTGTCGCTGGCCGGCGGCTGCGCGCTGAACTCGGTCGCCAACGGCAAGATCTTCGAGCAGACGCCCTTTCGCGAGGTCTATGTGCAACCGGCGGCCGGCGACGACGGCACGGCCATCGGCGCGGCGTTCTACGTTCAACACGCGGTGCTGCGCCAGCCGCGGACGTTCGTCATGGAGCACGCCTACACCGGCCCGGCCTTCGACGACGCCGCCATCGAAGCGGCGATCAACAAGGCGCGCGCCAACGGCTGGGACGCCGGCGTATCGGTCCGGCGCGTCGACGACGAGGCCTTGTACCGCGACACCGCCACCGCCATCGCCGGCGGTCAGGTGGTCGGCTGGTTCCAGGGCGGCATGGAGTTCGGGCCGCGGGCGCTCGGCGATCGATCGATCGTCGCCGATCCGCGCCGCGCCGACATGAAGCAGATCCTGAACACCCGCATCAAACACCGAGAGACCTACCGCCCGTTCGCCCCCAGCATCATCGAAGAAAAAGTGAACGACTTCTTCGAACGGCAAGAGCCTTCGCCGTTCATGTTGATGGTGTACAAGGTGCGGCCCGAACAGCGCGCCCGCATCCCCGCCGTCACCCACGTCGACGACACCGGCCGCGTGCAGACCGTCAGCGCCAAGACCAACCCGCGCTATCACCGTTTGATCAGCGAGTTCGCCAGACAGACCGACGTCCCCCTGGTGCTGAACACCAGCTTCAACGAGCACGAACCCATCGTCGCCACGCCGGGCGACGCCATCGCCTGCTACCTGAAGACCCGGATGGACGTGCTTGCCTTGGGCAACTGGGTCTTGTCTCGAGCGGCTTCATGAAGACAGCGTTCACCGCTTTTCTCATGTCCATGCTGTGCGCCGCCGCGCTGACGCCGCTGGTGCGCACCATCGCCTTGCGCCTGGGCGTCCTGGACCACGCGCTGTCGTCGCGGAAGATCCACGGGCGACCGGTGCCGCGCCTGGGCGGCATCGCCATGGTCATCTCGTTCTACGTGCCCTTGCTGGCGCTGTTCTTTTTCCGCAGCGAGGTAGGCCGCCTGTTTCTGGTCGAGGGCAACCAGGCCATCGGCTTGTTCGTCGGCGGCATCATCATCGCCTTGCTGGGCGTCTACGACGATCTGCGAGGTGCCGGTGCCAAGCGCAAGTTCGCGGTCCAGTTCGCCGTGGCGGGCTTGCTGTATTACCTCGGCTTTCGCATCGACAACCTGGCCAACCCGTTCGGCGCGCCGATCCCACTCGGCTGGGTGGGGATGCCGTTCACGCTGCTGTGGATGGTGGGCGTCATCAACGCCATGAACTTGATCGACGGCCTGGACGGCTTGGCGGGCGGCGTGGCGCTGGTGGCGGTGACCACCACGTTCCTCATCGCCTTGCAGCGCGGGCACCCGCTGATGATCTTGTTCTCGGCGGCGCTGGGCGGATCGATCCTGGGATTTTTGTTTTACAACTTCAACCCGGCGTCGATCTTCATGGGCGACACCGGCAGCATGTTTCTGGGGTTCGTCCTGGCCGCCAGCGCCATCCAGACCAACCAGAAATCGTCGACGGTGGTGGCCGTGTTGATCCCAGCCATTGCTCTTGGCCTGCCGATCTTGGACACGCTCTTGGCGATGAGCCGGCGGGCGGTGCGCGGCCGGCCGCTGTTTCGCGCCGACAAGGAGCACATTCACCACCGCCTGTTGGCCATCGGTCTTTCGCACAAGCAAGCGGTGCTGTTTCTGTACGCATTGTGCGTGGTGTTCGGCGGGCTGGCCCTGATGCTGACCTACGCCACCAGCGGCGAGGCGGCGGCGATCCTGGTCGTGCTGGGCATCCTGTCGTTCATGTTTCTGCGCTGGCTGGGCTATATCCAGCTGGGGCAGTTCATGCCCGAACAGCGACGGCGCAGCCGGGCCCTGCGCGCCGCCGTTCGCCCGTTCGCCGAGCGCCTGCGCCGCGCCGCCAACATCGACGAGGTGTGGACCAGCGTGCGCGAGGTGACCTCGGTGTTCGACGCCAAGTGCGTGCGCCTGGATCTCTCGTCGCGCGGCACCGGGCGCACGCCGACGCCGCTGTCCTTCGCCATGGGCTTTGACGAAGCGGCCGACGCCGGCAGCACGGCCAAGCTGTTTCGCGCGCGGTTCGTCCTGGTGGGCGTCAAGCCCGACGACGGCGCGGTGGAGATGGCCTGGGACGACGGCCGCAAGGAACTGGACCGCGACACCGAGATCGCCATCGAACTTTTCTGCGACTACCTGGCCCAGGCCTGCGATCGGGTACGCGAAGCGGTGGTGCCGGCGGTGGGGTCAGACGGCAGCGGGAAGAACGGCCATCGTTCGTCGGTCGGATAGCCGCCTTACCTTCAGCGACGGCGGCGCCGCACCAAAGCGTTGCCTTCATCAAGGCGCAGCAGGCGAGCGGCGGCAAAATAGATCGCCGCGCCGATGACCACCGGCAGCAGGGCGGCCACCGCCCAGCCCAAGAGGTGCGGGCCCGGCAGCACGCCCAGGTGCGCGGACAGGAACCAGACCACCGCCGCCATCACCGTCGAGGCCAGCCCGATGCGCAGCACCGCCGACAGAAAACTGCGCGTCAGCAGACCGCCGATCTGAATCTGAAAGGCCACCACCAGCACCAATAAGTTGACGATCGCGGCGATGGACGTGCCAACCGCCAACCCGACGTGGCCGAGCTGCCGAAAGGTCAGCAGGTTCCAGGCGACGTTGGCGGCCACCGCGCTGAGGCTGGCCAGAAGCGGCACGCGCGTCCGCCCCAGGGCATAAAACGCCGGCGCCATCACCTTTATAGCCGCGTACGCGGCCAGGCCGATGGCGTAGCCGCTCAAGGCGCGCCCGGTCTGCAGGGTGGCGTTGTGACTGAAGCGGCCGTGTTCGTAGATGAGGCGAATGATCGGCCCGCCCAGCAGCGCCAGCCCCACCGTCGACGGCACGGTCAGAAACAAGACCATGCGCAGCCCGCGGCGCAACGTGGCCCGCATGGCGTCCCAGTCTTGCGCGGCGGCGTCGCGCGCCAGGTGGGTCAGCGACGTGGTCCCCACCGCCACGCCAAAAACGCCGATCGGAAGCTGCATCAAACGAAACGCATAGCTGAGCCAGGAGATCGCCCCGTCGGAGATCAGGCTCGCGAACGACGAGTTGATCACCACGTTGATCTGCACCGCCGCCACGCCCAGCGTGGCCGGCGCCATCAGCGCGGCGATCCGCCGCGTGCCTTCGTCGCGCAGAAAGATGTCAGGCAAGAGCCGCGGGCGAAATCCCAGCCGCCACAGCGACGGCACCTGAATCCCCAGCTGGGCCAGGCCACCCATCAACGTCAGCGCCGCCCAGGTGATCACCGCCGCGCGCGGCGACGGCGACAGCGCGTAAACCGTCACGCCGCCGATGATCGCCACCACGTTGAACATCGACGAGGCCAGGGCCGGGGCGGTGTAGTGCTCTTCGGCGTTCAGCGCGCCCATCGCCACCACCGCCAGCGAAACGATGGGCAGAAAGGGCATCATGATCCGCACCAGCTGGCTGCACAAGGCGGCTTTCTCGGGCGAAAAGCCGGCCGCCACCAGCGCCACCACGGGCTGCGGAAACAGCATGGCCACCAGCGCCACCACGCCGAGATAAATGGTCAGCGTCGACAGCACCCGGTTGGCCAGCGCGAAGGCCTCGGCGCGCGAACGGTTGCGCAGCGTCGCCACGTAGGTGGGCACGAACGCCGTCGACAGCGCGCCTTCGGCGAACAGATCGCGCAGCAGATTGGGAATGCGAAACGCGGCCAGGAACGCGTCGCTGGTTGATCCGGCGCCCAGGGTCACGGCGAACACCTGCTCGCGCACCAAACCCAAAAGGCGCGACAGCATGGTCAGCGCGCTGACCCGCCGGGCACCGCGAGCCAGGCGATCGGTGCCGGCGGCGTCGCCCGCTTTGCTGGCCTCGGCCTCGGTCATGGACCTTTGGCGGGAGCGGCGGCCGGCTCGGCGGGCGGCGGTGGGGGCGCCAGCAGATCGCGCACCGGCGACGGCGAGCCCCGACGCAGCTGATCTTCGATCTTCTTGTCAGCGGGCGTGCCGGCCGTGTTCAAGCACCCCAGCATGTCCACCGCGTCGTCGGCCGGCGTGCTGGGTTGCAGGATCAAAACCCGCGCCGCATCGAAGGCCGCGGCGGCATCAGCCGGACGGCCGTTCAGGAACAGCGCGCGCTCGCGCCGGCACAACGTCGCCACCACCGCGGTCTGTACCCCGGGCGCTGGATCGCGGATCGCCTCGCTCAACGCCGCCACTGCCGCTGGCGACAGGGGGCGCACCGCTTGGGCGGCGGCTCGGCGCAACACAGCGTCGGGGTCTTTCAAGATCGGCAGCAGTTCATCGGTGTCATTGCAAACACCGGTGGCGTCGGCCAGCGCCACCAGCGCAGCCAGACGGGCGGGCGCCGCCGCCAGACCGCGCAGGGCCAGACCGCGCAGCGCTGCGCAGGCGTGCGCCACGACGTCGGGTGGCACTTCCCACAGCTCGAAGTCGGCGGCGGTCTCGCCGTTCAAAAGCTGGCCCATAGCGTGCGCGGCTGCCTCCGCCACCGCTGGATCGCCCGACGACGTCAGGTCGGCCACCGGTTCGGCAAGCAGCAGCGCCTCGCGCGAGGTGGGCGCCGCGGTGAGCACCGCCAGCACCACCCGGCGATCGGGTTGCGCCAAACCCTGGGCCAAACGTCCGGGCCCCATTCGCGCCACGATGCGTTCGGTGGCGCCGCGATCGCGCTGCTTGACGGCGCGGACCAGCAGTTCGAAGGGCGGCAAGGCCATCCCCGTGCGCGGGTTGATCTCCACGCTGTGGCGGGTCGCCTTGGCGCCGCTGCCGCCGCCGGCGACCGGGCCGCCAGCCGCCAGCAACACCGCTATCACGGACGTCGTGAGCACGTCCTTCACAGTTACCATCCCGGAGGTGGGCTCGTCCTGTTTTCCGTCGTACCGGGCCGCCGGTCGCCGTCCCGTTTCTTGCTAGGTGGCCCTTGGGCGGCCTGCTAGTGTTGACGCGCTTTCATGCCCGCCAAGACCCGCACCGCCAGCGCCGTTCCGAACGGCGATCTCTGGCAGTCGTTCCTGACCAAGAAGCGGCTGAAGTCCACCAAGCAGCGCGACCTCATCGTCGACGAGTTCATGGCCATGCGAGGCCACATCAGCCTGGACGATCTGCACGCCCTGGTGCGGGCCAAGAACCCGGCGGTGGGCTTTTCGACCGTGTACCGGACCATGCGCCTGCTGGAAGAAGCGGGCCTTGCCCACGAACGGCACTTCGAGCAGGGCCGCACGCTGTACGAACGGGCCGACGCCCGATCGCACCACGACCACCTCATCTGCGAAAAGTGCCACCACATCATCGAGTTCGAGAACGACGCCCTCGAGGCCCTGCAGCGCAAGGTGGCCATCGGGTTCGGTTTCATCATCACCAACCACCGCCACGAGATCTACGGCCTTTGCCCCAAGGCCCGCGGCGAGGTCGACGGGTACTGCCCGGCCGAGATAGCCAAGGTCCGTTCCGGCGTGGTCAAGCTGCGCCGCAGCTCGTAGTCGTCCGCGTCGAACCTTGGCTCTTGACCGATTTTCGCAACCGGTGTAATGAAATTGAAAGTGATATTCAAAATCCCTTTCATCGCCTGGCTCGCCTTGCCAATGGCCCTGGCGATCTTGCCGGCGGCGTGCGGCGGCGACAACACGGCGGCCGGCAATCCCGGCGCGGGCGGCACCGGCGGCATCACGGTGGTCCACGACGATCTCGGCGATCAGCCGGTGATCAAGCTCAGCGGCGATCAGCTCCAGATGTTTCGCCTGGGCGACGGCCTCTTCGATTTGCCCTTCCGGCCGAGCGACGGCCTGGGCCCGCTGTACATCCGTACGGCCTGCGGCGACTGCCACCAGAACGGCGGGCGCGGTCCCGGGTCGGTGCACAAGTTTCAGGTGATGGGCCCCGACGGCCAGCCGGTGGCGACCGCGCCCGAGGTGGCCTACGGCAACACGGTTCGCCCGTACGTCGCCGGCGGCGGCCTGACGCCCATCCAGGCACCGGCCGACGTCGCCGCGCCTGAGCAGCTGGTGCAAAGCGTGCGCGTCGGTCCGCCGGTCCTCGGCCGCGGCTACATCGAAGCCATCGACGACGCCGAGATCGAACGTGTCGAGGCCGAACAGGCCGCGCGCGCCGACGCCATCCACGGGCGCATCAACCGGGTGGTCTATCACTCTGCGGCCACCAGCCAGGCCTTCATTCACCACACCCTGGGCGAAACCGGCATCATCGGCCGCTTCGGCCACAAGGCGCGCGTGTCCACCCTGGACGACTTCACCGCGGACGCCTTTCAAGGCGACATGGGCATGACGTCACCGCTGCGCCCGACCGAGGTGAAAAACCCCGACAACCTGCTCGACGATGGCAAGCCCGGCGTCGACCTGACCGAAGACGATGTCACCCAGGTGGCGCAGTATGTGCGATCGCTGGCCATTCCGGAGCGCGATCCGGCCGTCATGCAGGGCGCCGGCAGCGCCCTGTTCGATCAAGTGCTGTGCAGCG